>DASYPD010000343.1:0-2502 GCA_036007005.1 Gemmatimonadales bacterium | reverse complement strand
CGACAGGTAGAGCAGGTAATGTGAAGGACAGTTCATCGGCTTGAGCGAGAAATCGTGCTCCCCGCTCTCCTTGTCGAGGACCAGGAACATGTTTTCCCGGTATTTGCCCCAATGGCCGGAGAGCTCCCACAACCCCTTGTTGTAGAGCAGCGGAGTCCTGATCTCCTGGTAGTCGTCGCGCTGCAGCTCGCGCAGATAGTCGTTGAGCGCGTTGAGCATGGCCGTGCCGCGCTCGGTCCAGAAGACGGCCCCGGGCGCCCAGGGATGGAACAGGAAGAGATCGAGCTCGCGGCCGACCCGCCGATGATCGCGCTTGCGGGCCTCCTCCAGGCGGTGGAGATAGGCCTGGAGATCCTCCTGCTTGAACCACGCGGTGCCGTAGATGCGCTGCAGCATCTGCCGCCGTTCGTCGCCGCGCCAATACGCGCCGGCCCCGTGCAGCAGCTTGAAGTGCTTGAGCCGTCCCGTACTGGGGAGGTGGGGCCCGCGGCAGAGATCGGTGAAGGGACCGTCGGTGTAGACCGTGATCGTCTCGTCGGACCCCAGTTCTGCGATCCGCTCGAGCTTCAGGGGATCATCGGCAAAGCGCGCCTGCGCCTCGGCGCGGTCCACGACCTCGCGCTCAAAGGGATAGTCCTTCGCGGCGACCTCCCGCATCACCGTCTCGATCCGCTCCAGATCCTCGGGCGTGAACGGCCTCGGCACCGCGAAGTCGTAATAGAAGCCGTCCTCGATCGGCGGTCCGAAGCCGATGCCGGCCTGGGGAAAAATCTCCCGCACCGCGGTGGCCAGCACGTGCGCCGCCGAGTGGCGCAAGACGTCCAGCGCGGCGGCGTCGCGCTCGGTCAGGATCGCGACCGTGGCGTCCTCTTCCAGGGGCCGAGCCAGGTCGCGTACCTGGTCGTTCACCCGAATCGCGAGGGCCGCACGCGCGAGCCCCGGCCCGATCATCCGGGCGAGCTCGAGTCCGCTGGTGCCCCGGGGAACCTCCTTGCGGCTCCCGTCCGGCAGGGTGAGCCCGAGGGTGCTCACGGGCGGCTCTCGGTCCCGGCGGGCTGGACGACCACGGGGGTTCGGCGGGAGAGGGCCAGAAACAATCCTAACCCGGCAAGAATCACCAGGCCAAGCAGAATCAACCGTGCGAGCGGCAAGCGGCGCATCGTCCTTCCCCGCAGGTGTTGAGGGCTCCTCCGGGGTATTAACTTAACCCGATGCAACTCTCTGTCGTGCGACCGGTTGAGCGACGTCGCGGCGAGCTCGCCGCCTGCGCTCTGCTCGGCTTCGGGGCCGCTCTGGCGGCCGGTTTCCTCTGCGGCGAGGTCTTCGGAACCGGCGGACATCGCCGCATGGGCCGCCTGCTCCGCCATCGGCTGTCCCGGGAGCCTCGCTCTCCCGATCCGGGGCCGGCGGTGCAGCTGGCGCGCGTGCGCGGAGTGCTGGCCGCGGACCCCGTCCTGCACGGCGAGAGCATCGAGGTGCGTCGCCGCGGCCGCGGCCTCGAACTCCGGGGCTGGCTGTCCACTCGCAGCGGGCGCGCCCTCGCGCATCGCCTCGCTCGCTCGGCGGCGGGCGAGCTCGAGATCAGCAACCACCTGCTGGTGCGGGGGGAGGATGACGGAGCGTCCGTCCGGCCCGCCGACCTGCCGACTGTGCGGCCCGCTTCCGCATGAGCGCCGACGAGGCCCTGCCCCCGCAATACGACCCTGCCGGAGTGGAAACTGAGCGCTACGACGCGTGGGAGCGGCGCGGCCTCTTCCGTCCCGCGTCCGACTCGCCCGACGCCCCGACCGCAGGGCCCCCTGGCCGGCCCTACGTGATCATGATGCCCCCGCCCAACGTGACCGCGCAGCTGCACATGGGTCACGGGCTCAACAATGCCATTCAGGACGTGCTGGTTCGCTTCGAGCGGATGCGCGGCCGGGAAACCCTCTGGCTTCCGGGAACCGATCACGCCGGCATCGCGACCCAGAACGTGGTCGAGCGCGAGCTCGCCGCGGACGGCAAGACGCGCTTCGATCTGGGCCGGGCGGCGTTCGAACGCCGGGTCTGGGACCACGTCAAGCAGACCGGTCCCGAGATCCTGCGCCAGCTCCGCGCCATCGGCGCGAGCTGCGACTGGGAGCGCACCTATTTCACCCTCGACGACGACCTCTCCCGCGCGGTCCGCGAGGTGTTCGTCTCGCTCTACGACAAGGGGCTGATCTATCGGGGGAAGTACATCATCAACTGGTGCCCGCGCTGTCTCACGGCCCTCTCCAACGAGGAAGTCGACAAGGAGGAGGTCGACGGGAAGCTCTGGTACATCCGCTATCCGCTGGAGGGAGACGATCAGCAGTACATCGTCGTCGCGACGTCCCGCCCGGAAACCATGCTGGGCGACACCGGCGTCGCGGTGCACCCGGCCGATCCCCGCTACACCGCGCTGTCGGGCCGTGCCGCCATGCTGCCGCTGGTCAACCGGCCGATCCCCATCGTGTCCGATGACGCGGTGGACCAGGAGTT
>DASYPD010000342.1:0-5181 GCA_036007005.1 Gemmatimonadales bacterium | reverse complement strand
TGGTTCGTAAAGGCTACCGCGTGCGCGCGGCCGATCGCTACGCCCTGGTGGACAGCGCGACCGCCGCGATCGCCCGGGACCTCCGGCTGGCCCCGCCCGCAGCAACGGCGGCGCAGCTGCGCACCTCCTCACCGGCGGCGTATGCGCTCTACGACGAGGGATTGCGGGCCTATTACGGCTACGATGCCCCCGCCGCCTTCCGGTTGATGAGCGCGGCGCTGGCGCGCGATTCCAATTTTGCCATGGCCGCCTACTACGTCTGGCATCTGGGCGACTTCCTCCATGGCAGATCCTCGGAGGCGCAGATCCTGCCGCAGCTCAAACGGCTTGCCCTGCGGACCATTGAACGCGAGCGGCTACTGATCCAGGCGTCGGTGGCAGAGAACGACGCGCCGGTGCCAAGCATGGTGGCCCTCGCGGAAACCCTCACCGTCAAGTACCCGGAAGATCCCGACGGGCAGATCGTGCTCGGCCAGGTTCGTAACAAGCAAGGGGACTGGGCGGGCGCGGTAGCGGCCTTTGAGCGCGCCTTCGCGCTCGATTCCCTTGCGGGCGCTCTTTCCGGCCCTTATTGCCGCGTGTGCCGCGCGCTCGGCTTGATGGTGCAGAGCTACACCTGGTGGGATTCCCTGGCGGCGGCGGAACGCTCCTCCCGCAGACTGATCGGGGTGCGGCCCAATGAAGCGGGGACCTGGAACAACCTTATCGAAGTGTTGCTCCGCTTGGGCCGCCGGGCCGAGGCCGAAGACGCCTGGGCCAAGCAGGCGGATCCCACCGGCGACTGGTCCGGCTACCTGATGCATCGCGATCTGATCCGCTGGGGCCATTACGATCAGGCAGACCGGGAGCTGATCGAGGAGATCCCCAACCGGACCGCTCACATCCGCTCAGACGCATGGTGGCTGCTCCTCTTGAGCCTGCGCGATCAGGGCCGGCTGCGCGAAGCCGATACGCTGATTCACCATTGGCGAGTACCTAACACGAAACTCCTGCTGCCCGAGCCGGGGCCCGAGCCCGTCGACCTTGCCCTGCTCGCGCTGGAAATGGGCCGGCCCTCGATAAGTATCCGTGCGCACCTAGCGAGCGCCGCCGGAATCGCCACGTGGGATGCACCTGCCGCGATCAAAGCGCGGAACCTGGTCTGGCAGCTGACGCTGGCGGGAACGGCCCACGCAGCGGCGGGAGACACCACCGCCGTCCGTCGGCTCGCCGACTCGCTCGAAGCGCTCGGCCCGGCCAGCAACTATGGGAGGGATGCGAACCTGCACCATTTTCTGAAGGGGTTGCTGCTCCAGCAGGAAGGCCGCCACGCCGATGCGGTGGATGCCTTTCGGCGCTCGCTATTCTCGCTCACTGACGGTTACACTCGCGCGAACCTCATGCTGGCGCGCAGCCTGCTCGCGCTGCACCGGGCAGCCGAAGCCGTTCCCGTTCTGCAACCCGCCATTCGCGGTGGGGTGGACGGCAGCAATACCTACGTGAGCCGGACCGAGCTCCACGAGGCGCTGGCCGAGGCGTTCGAGCAGGCCGGCAAGCGCGACAGCGCCGTGGTCCACTGGCGGGCGGTGGAATCGGGCTGGCGGCGGGCGGATCCGCAGTTTCGGGATCGGTATCTCAGGGCCAAGCAGAAGGCTGGGCTATAGTCGGTCGGACCGTCGGACAGTCGGATCGGCCGAAACCCGCCGGAATTGCGATTCCTGTAAGAGACCCCCTCTTCAGGAGTGCTTCATGTCGCGCCGAGTCCTTCGATTCATCCTCGTCATGCTGGCCGCCCCGTTTGTCCTGACCTCATGCAAAAAAGAAGCTACCACCCAACCCTTAACGTCTGTGATCGTGAAGTTAACCAACCACGGCTCCGGTCCGATCACCATCCTGGCGGAAGGCGAGAGTTTGTCGTCCTGTACCAATTGCCAACTCAGCGCCGGCGGGTTCCGCAACGTGACGATTGGGATGACCCGGGGTGACACCTTTGAGTTTGATGCGTACTTCGGCGGAGCCTTCCAGCAGGAGGTGCACTGTAAGTGGACGGGTGAAGTGTCGATCTCGGTCGATTGGGACGGCCTTGACCTGCGATGCAAAGTCTGGTCGGAAGCCTAATGCCCGAGCGCCGCGAGGCCCTGCTCTGTCGCGACGCGGTAGGGATGAGCGGGGGGTAACTGCCGCTCGTAAATCCGGAGCGCCCGACGGTAGTCGTGCTCCGCTGCGGCCAGGTCGCCCCGGCGCTGCTCGGCCCAGGCGAGGAAGTGGATCCCGTCGGTCACGAAATCCGGCTGATCGGGCGCCCGGGCGTCGTCAAAGGCCACCGCCTCCCGGTAGATGGCATCGGCGTCGGGGGCGCCGCGCCTCACCAGGAGGTACGCCAGCCGGTTCAGCAGGTCGCCCTGATCAGGATCGCCATTCGGCGCCGCCCTCCGGGAACGGGCAAGACCCTCCCTCAACAACCGCTCGGCCTCGACCGAATCACCCCGATCGAGCCGGATCGCGCCGACGTGACCGTAACCGTACCACACGTAGTAATGGTCGGGCCCATAGATCCGGCGGGTGAGCTCCAGGGATCGCCGCGCCAGGGACTCGGCCTCCGCGAGGTTACCGGTTCGCTCGAGGACGAGAGCCAGCACGAAGATGGCTCCGCTGGTTTCCGCGTGATCGTTCCCATAGAGGGCGCGGGCAATGCGGAGCGCCTCCCGGTACAGGCGCTCGGCTTCCGCCAGCTCTCCCCGATCCCGCAGGGCGGAGCCGAGCGAGCGCATCGTCGAGAGCGTGGCCGTGTGCACCTCACCGAAGATCGCCCGCTGGCGCTCGAGCGCGGGCCGCAAAACCTCGATGGCTTCGTCGTTGCGGGCTTCCGCGAGCAAGGCATTGCCGAGCTCGCTGGCCACTTCCAGCGCGAAAGGCGAGCTGTTCCGGGAAGCCTCATCCAGGTCGGCGAGGACGGCACGAAGCAACGCTTCGGATTCGGCCGGCCGTTTCCAGACCCGGTAGGTGGTCGCCAGCTCGCGCCGGGCGCGGAGCGTCTCAGGATGCCGGGAACCAAAGAGTTTCCGGTCGAGCGCGATCGCGTGCCCGAGGACCGCTGCCGCCTCGGGAAAGCGGCCGGTATCGCGGTAGAGCCGGCCGCGCCGGGTCAGGCTGGCCGCCAGGTCGCTGCTGGACGGTTCGGCAACCCGCTCCTGAATGGAGAGGGCGCGAGCGAGCAACGAGTCGGCGGTTCGCCATTCGCCCAGGGTGGTGTGAAAGTCCCCCAGGATGCTCAGCGTTGCGGCCAGCATCTCAGGCCGACCCGCCAGCTCCCGCTCGGCCCGAAGCCCGGCATCGTGCAGCAGCATCCGAGCGCTCACCTCGCCCCGGTCGGATGCATCGGGATTCCAGCCCTGGAGAAACCGCGCCATGAGCTGCGCGACCTCGACCGCCTTGTCCGCCTCGTGTCGGGCGAGATCCCGCTGCCGGCGCACCCGCACCAGGTCAAACCCGACGCCGCCGAGCGTCAAGGCAAGGAATCCGGCAGCCACGGCGACGCCAAGCCGATGGCGCCGCACGAATTTGCCGGCGCGGTAGGAGAAGCGGTCGCCCCCGAACCGGATCGGTCGATGCGCCAGGTGCCGCTCGACATCCTCGGCGAGATCCTCGGCGGAGGGGTAGCGGCTCTCCGGCTCTTCCCGCAGCGCGCGCAAGGCAATGATGTCGAGGTCGCCCCGCAGTCTCCGGCGCAGCCGCTCCAGCGTCAGGCCGCGTCGCGCGCTCACGGTGCCCGGATCGACGGTCACCACCGCGCCATCCGGCCGGGGCACAGTGACCGGATGCAGCACCGCCGAGGAAGGCCGGCGCCGGTCGGCCGGGCGCTGGCCGGTCAGGAGTTCATACAGAAGGATGCCGAGCTGGTAGATGTCGCTCGCGGTCGTCACCCGCCGCCCCGCGAGCTGCTCGGGGCTCGCGTATTCGGGCGTCAGGAGCCGCTCGGTGCGCGCGGTGGAGGGCCTGGCGGGATCGGGCTCCGCGCCGAGCAACCGGGCAATACCGAAATCGAGGAGCTTGATGGAAGCGTCCTCAGCGACCATCACGTTGGACGGCTTGATGTCGCGGTGCACGACGAGATTGCGATGCGCGTAGCCGATGGCGCGACAGACGATCGCAAAGAGCCGGAGCCGCTCTTCGACCGGAAGCTGGCGCGCATCGGCGTATTCGGTGACCGGCTGTCCCGCGACGTGCTCCATCACAAAGTAGGGCCGGCCGTCCTCGCTGACCCCGCCATCGAGCAGCCTCGCGATGTTGGGATGCTCCAGCCGCGCGAGGATTTGCCGCTCGCGGAGGAAGCGCGCGTTGATCTCGTCGCTGTCCATCCCGCGTTTGACCAGCTTGAGCGCGACCTGCTGGTCGTATTGTCCGTCGGAACGCTCGGCGAGCCAGACCGCGCCCATCCCGCCCCGCCCGATCTCGTGGAGCAGCCGATAGCGCCCAATGGTCGTTCCCGGCTGCTCGGAAGGCTCGGGCTCCTGGTTCTCGATGAGATTTGCCGCGGCCAGGGACGATGCCGAGGTTTCCAGAAAACCGCCCGAATGTTTCGACGCGCTGAGCAGGGAAACGAGCTCGGCACGCAGGCCGGGATCTCCCTCACAGAGCTGATCGAGCAGCTCGGAGCGGCGACCCGAAGGGGTCTCGAGCAGCTGTTCCAGCGCCGGCTCGATGCGGCGCCACTGCTCCGGCGTCACGCTCATCAGGCGGCCCCGAGCTCGCGGTAGAGCCAGGCCCGGGCCTTCTGCCAGTCGAGCTTGACCGTGCTCGGCGCCACGCCGAGGACTTCGGCGGTTTCGTCAACCGTCATGCCGCCGAAGAAGCGGAGCTCGACGGTCCGGCTCAAGCGTTCGTTGAGGGTCGCGAGCTGCTCCAGCGCCTGATTGAGCGCGAGGAACTGGTCCGCCGCAAAATCGGTGAGGATCGGGGCGGCTTCGAGCTCGAGCTTGGGCGCACCCCCGCCGCGCTTCGCGGCGCGATTGCGCCGGGCATAGGAGATCAGCACGTGCCGCATCGCCTGAGCGGCGAGCGCCATGAAGTGCGCCCGGTCCTTCCAGGTCAGGGTCTTGGCACCAATCAGCTTGAGATAGGTCTCGTGGACGAGCGCTGTCGTGGTGAGAGTCCGCGCACCCGGCTGGCCTCGCAGGTACGCGCGGGCTCGCCGGCGCAAAT
>DASYPD010000341.1:0-4455 GCA_036007005.1 Gemmatimonadales bacterium | reverse complement strand
GGACTACTTCACCGATGGGATCGCCGAAGAGATCATCAACGCACTCTCCAAGATTCAGGCGCTCCGGGTTGCGTCGCGGTCGTCGGCATTTGCCTTCAAGGGCAAGAACCTGGACATCCGGGAAGTGGGCGACAAGCTCGGGGTGAGCACCGTGCTGGAAGGGAGCGTCCGGAAGGCGGGCAACCGCCTGCGGATCACCGCGCAGCTGGTCAATGTGGCGGACGGCTATCACCTGTGGTCCGACCGCTACGACCGCCAGCTCGATGACGTGTTCGCGGTCCAGGATGAAATCGCCGAGAATATCGTGAAGGCGCTTCGGGTGGTGCTGAGCGAGACTGAGAAGCGCGCCATCGAGCAAGCGCGACCCGAGAATGTGCAGGCCTACGAATACTACCTCAAGGGCCGGCAATTCTCCTACCAATATCGCGAAAAGAGCCTTCAGTTCGCTCGCCGCATGTTCCAGCGGGCGATCGAAGTGGATCCGAGCTTCGCGCGGGCCTACGCCGGACTGGCCGACATCAGCTCGATGTTGTACCAGTGGTGGGATGCGAGCGACGCCAATTTGAGCCAAGCCGATACGGCCAGCCGGAAAGCTCTGGAGCTGGCTCCCGATCTGGCGGCGGCGCACGCCTCGCGGGGCTTCGCCTTGACCCTCAGTAAGCATTATCCGGAGGCGGAACAGGCATTCGAGGTCGCGCTGAAGCTGGATCCGACGCTTTTTGAGGCCTACTACTTCTACGCGCGGACCTGTTTCCAACAGGGGAAGCTGGAGGCGGCGGCAAAGCTGTTCGAGAAGGCGAGCGAAGTCCGGCCGGAGGATTTTCAGGCGCAGGCCCTGCTCTCCGGGGTCTATGCCGGGCTCGGCCGGACTGCAGACGCAGAGGCGGCTCGCCGCCGCACCATCGCAAAGATCGAGAAGCACCTCGAGCTCAACCCGGACGATGCTCGGGCCCTCTACTTCGGCGCCGGCGCCATCAGTAAGCTGGGGAATCGCGAGAAAGCAATCGAGTGGCTCGAGCGGGCACGCGCGGTGGACCCGGAGGACTCAGCGGTGCTCTACAATGTCGGCTGCGTCTATTCCCTGCTCGGCGATGCCGACAATGCACTGGCCTGCCTCGAGCAGGCTGTGGTACACGGATACGGGCACAAAGAGTGGGTGGAGCACGACTCGGACCTCGATTCGCTCCGCCAGCTGCCCCGATTCCAGAAACTCCTGGCGAGCCTCTAGCCTTCGGGCTCTCCGGGCCGATCGTCCCACAGAGCGAAGATGTTGTCCTCCGGATCGGCGATCATCGCCATGACCCCCCACTCCATCCGGGTCGGCTCGCTCACGAAGCGCACCCCCCGCTCATGCAGGATCCCGCAAAAATGCAGCAGCCCGGGAACATAGAAGGTGATCCCGGTGTGCCGTCCCACCAGCTTTTTCGCCTCGGCGTGCACCGCGGGGTGGACCCCCAGATGCGGCGGCTCCAGAAAGAGCTCCAGCCCGAAGCTACCCTGCTTGTGCAGCGGGAGTCCCAGCGTATCGCGATAGAACTCAGTCGCGCGGTCGAGATTGTTCACGAAGACGGCGAAGGAGTGGATCTGGGCAATCACGGGGCCTCCGCGAGGCTCGCAAACGCCGCACGCCAATTCCGGCGCATCCCGGCGAGCCCGGGGCGTTCGAGCGGAGTATCACCGAAGCGCTCGGCAAACTCCGCCTCGCTCAGCCGCTCGAAGAACTGCGGGTTATCCCGCGCTGTCGCCTCACGCTCTTGATATTCCGGCCGGGAGGTGGGCTCCGCGAAGCGCACATTCCAGGGACACACGTCGTTGCAGATGTCACAGCCGAAGCCCCACCCTTCCAGCTTCCCTACCAGGGATGCGGGAATAGGGAGGCGGGATTCGATGGTCAGATACGAGATGCATTTCGTAGCGTCGAGCAGGCGCGGCTCGACGAATGCGTCGGTGGGGCACGCATCGAGACAGCGGGTGCAGCTTCCGCACCGATCGAAATCCGCGGCCTGGCTCGGCTCGAGCGGCAAGTCGGTGAAGATGCTGCCGATGAAACAAAAGGAGCCTGATTCCGGCCGAATGAGCATGGTGTTCTTGCCGATCCAGCCCAGCCCGGCCCGTCGCGCCAGCTCGCGCTCCGGCACCGGACCCGCGTCGGTCCAGGTCTCGGCGAAGGTAGCGCCCTCCGCCCGGAGCCAGTCGGCGAGCGAGCCGAGCCGGGCCTTCAGCGTGCGGTGGTAATCCGCGCCTCGCGCATACTTCGCGAGCTTGACTCGCTTGCTCCCTGATTCCCCGATCTCCCGGTTCCCCGGAGGTGAATAGTTCTCCAGCACTACAACCGCTACTTGCGCACCAGCGACTATGTCACCGGGTGCCTTTCGCTTGCGAGCCTGGCGATGCAGGTAGCGCATCGTACCAGCGTAACCCGCGTGCAACCAGCGGTCGAGCGCATCCCCGTAGCGATTCGGCTCGAGCGAGGCGACGCCGCAGGCGGCGAAGCCGAGCTCGCGCGCGCAGATCTGCAGAGCTTGAGTGGAAGCCGAGCTCATACCGTCGACCGTTGACCGTTGACGGTTGACGCCTCTTGTGGTCTCCATTGTCCGGTGATCACCCTGGCCCCGCGCTGAAAGGTGAGATACGACCAGGCCCACTCGAACATCACGATGACCCGGTTGCGGAAGCCAATCAGAAAGAAGATGTGCACGAATACCCAGAGCAGCCACGCGAAGAATCCGGAGGCCTTGAGTCGCACCAGATCCGCCACCGCGCGGCCACGCCCGATCACCGCCAGCTGTCCCTTGTTGTGATAGCGGAAAGCCGCTCGTGGCTTCCCCGCGAGATCACTTCGGATGGCGCGCGCGGTGTACCGCCCCATCTGAATCGCCACGGGGCAAATCCCCGGCAGCAGAGCGAATCCCGGCTGGTGCGTGAACGCCGCGGCATCGCCGAGCACGAAGACCTCCCGGTGCCCAGCCAGCGAACAGTCGGGCTCGACCGTCACCCGCCCCTGCGCATCGAGCGGCACGCCGAGCGTGCGCAGCAGCGGGCTGGCCTGATTGCCCGCCGCCCAGATCACGGTGTCAGTGGGGATGCGCCAACCGGCGGCATGCACCACACCAGGCTCAAGCGCGGTGACGAGGCACTCGGTTCTGACCTCGACGCCGAGCGTGCGCAGGTACTGCTTCGCGCGGTCGGAGAGTCTGGGAGGGTAGCTCGCTAACAGGCGCTGGCCGCCCTCCAAGAGCAGGATCGACGCATCGCGCGGATCGATGCGCCGGAAGTCGCGGCGGAGCGCGAAGCGAGCCACTTCCGCGATGGCGCCCGCCACCTCGACACCAGTCGGACCGCCGCCGATCACCACGAACGTGAGGTGCCGCTGCCGGACGACTGGATCAGGTTCCCGCTCGGCACGTTCGAACGCGAGTAAGAGGCGGCGGCGAACCTCGCCAGCATCTTCCAGGTTCTTGAGCCCGGGTGCGATCGCTTCCCATTCAGGGTGCCCGAAGTAGGAGTGGCGCGCACCCGGCGCCAGCACCAGATAATCGTAGGACACGCGGGTGCCGTCGGAGAGCGCCACGGTACGCAGCGGCAGCTCCACTCCGATCGCGTCACCCAGCACGACCTCGGTGTTGCGCTGGTGGCGCAGCACCGAGCGAACGGGATAGGAGATGTCCGGACCGGAAAGGGCGGCGGTGGCCACCTGGTACAACATCGGCTGGAACAGATGATGATTGGTGCGGTCGATCACGGTGACGCGCACCGTTGCATGGCGCAGCTCGCGCGCCAGATAGAGCCCGGCGAAGCCCGCACCGACAACGACGACGTGGGGGGACAGCGTCACAAGCGCATGGTCTCCCGCCGCCAGCGCGCGAAGCCGATCACCTCAGCAACCGAAGGAACGGCGGCTTCGTCGCCGTACGCGGTGTACATGCGCCAGCGCAGGTAAGCGCGATCGGGCAGCGGGAGGAAGGGCGGCTTGCGCCACCATTCGCGGCGGCGGAACGCCCAGGCCGTGCGCAGCAGGTCCACGGCAAGGCGGGGATTCACCGTGGCGCGGGCGATGAGGCGCAAGGTTAAGGAGGTCCAGGTGAGCCGCATGTCAGGTACCAGCTATCAGCTATCAGCTATCGGCTATCAGAAGGAGTGAATGGCCCGGCTGAATGATAGCTCATAGCTGATAGCTGGTAGCTGATAGCAGATAGCTGAGGGCAGCTATATTCCCCCGCCGATGAGCTACACCGAAGAGACCAAAGCCACCGGCGTCAGCCGACCATACGCGTATTACGCGCTGGCGCTGCTCACCACCATCAACATCGTCAATTACGTCGAGCGCAACGCGATCTTTGCGCTGTTCGAGCCGGTCAGGCGTGACCTCGGCCTCACCGATGCACACCTTGGCTGGTTGGGATCAGCCTACGTACTGGTTTTCTCGCTGGCCTCGGTGCCCGCGGGCGTCGCCGG
>DASYPD010000340.1:0-10515 GCA_036007005.1 Gemmatimonadales bacterium | reverse complement strand
GCCGGGATCGATGGGATGTGGGGATTCGATCGGCTCAACTTCCAGGTAGGCGTGTACAACGGCGAGAACTACAACAAGGCCCCCGGAGACCAGCGCAAGGATCTCATGGGACGGGCTTCGCTGCGACTGCTGGGCAGCGATGAGGGCGGGCGCGACGGCGGGCTTCGGCTGACGGGCTACGCGCAATACGGCAAGCCCACCAGTGGCGGCGAACGGCAGCGCTACCTCGGCATGCTGTCGTATCGCTCCAAGGCGCTGACGCTGGCCGCCGAGTTCGCGGCGACCAAGGACAGCGTGACCGCGCCGGTGTCGGCGGAGAAAAAGGGGAGGGTGCTGAGCTTCTTCGGGGTATTGCGGGTGCCCAAGTCGAAGCTCCAGGTCATTGGCCGGCTGGATTCCACCGATCCCAACACCGAAGCCGACAACGACCGCACCACGCGGGTTATTGGCGGTGTGGCGTATCAATGGTCGGGCAATCTACGCGCGCTGGCGGACCTCGATCACCTCGTCTATCAGGGCGGTGTCACCACGCCGGTGCTCGAGGCGGTCCGATCCCAGGCGCTCTTCCAGGTGCAGTTCACTTTCTAAGGAGCTCGTATGTCGCGCAGGATAGCATTGTTCGGCCTGGCCTTCGCCGCGCTCGCCTGCGGCAGACAGGCTCCCCCCGCTCAGGCTCAGGCGCTGACCGGGGCCGGGGCTACCTTCCCCAATCCGATTTACCAGAAGTGGTTCGACGAGTACGCCAAGAAGACAGGCGTCAAGATCAACTATCAATCCATCGGGTCGGGCGGTGGGATCAAGCAGTTCACCGAGGGGACCGTGGACTTCGGCGCGAGCGACGCGCCGATGAATGCCGACCAGATGGGAGCGGTCCAGGGCAAGGTGGTCCATATCCCCACGGTGCTGGGCGCCGACGTGGTCACCTACAACCTGCCGGCGCTCGGGGCGACGCAGCTCAAGTTGGACGGACCCACCATCGCCGACATCTTCCTCGGCAAGATCACCAAGTGGAACGATCGCCGGATTGCCGCGACCAATCCGGGAATGAAGCTGCCCAACGAGGACCTCATTGTGGTGCATCGCTCGGACGGCTCGGGCACCAGCTTCATCTGGACCGATTACCTCTCCAAGGTGTCCGCGGAATGGAAGGAGAAGGTCGGCGCCGCGGCCTCGGTCAACTGGCCGGTGGGGCTCGGCGGCAAGGGCAACGAGGGCGTGACCCAGCAGGTCAAGCAGACCGAGGGCGCGCTCGGCTACGTGGAGCTGATCTACGCGGTGTCGAACAAGCTTCCCTATGCGCAGATCAAGAACAGCGCGGGCAGTTTCGTGGCCCCCTCGCTCGCCTCGGTGACGGCCGCGGCGGGGAGCGCCAGGTTCGAAGCCAACACCGATTTCCGGGTGTCCATCACCAACGCGCCGGGCGCCGAGTCCTATCCGGTCGCGTCCTTTACCTGGCTGCTGGTCCAGCCGGATATGAAAGACGCGGCCAAGGCCCGGGCGCTCAAGCAGTTCATCGAATGGATGCTCACCGACGAGGCGCAGCAGATGGCGGCGACACTCCAGTACTCGCCCTTGCCGAAGCCCGTGGTGGCGCTGATTCAAGCGCGGCTCAAGACGTTGAAGGCCGGCGGCAAGCCGATCAGCTAACACCGTTACCGTTCCGTTACGCGTTCGTGACGGAACGTCACGGACTGCGCGATACCATCCGGCGACGATGACCAGTATCCGCGCCGCCGAGGTTCATGTTCCCGAGGAGAAATCGCCCACCGCCCGTCTGCATGGCGCCGCGGCGGGCGATCGCGTTTTCCGCCTGGTCCTCGGGCTCGCGGCCCTGGCGATCCCGGTCTTGCTGGGCTTCCTCGCGTGGGAGCTGGTGAAAGGGTCCCGGCTCGCGATTACACAGTATGGGCTCGGGTTCCTGACGACCTCGATCTGGGATCCCGTGGCCGGCCAGTTCGGCGCGCTGCCCCTGATCCTCGGCACGCTGATCTCTTCCATGCTCGCCGTACTGATCGCGGTGCCACTTTCCGTCGGGGTGGCGATTTTCCTGGTCGAGTTCGCGCCCCGCGCGGTGCGCCAACCGGTCGGGTATGTGGTGGAGCTGCTCGCCGCGGTACCCAGCGTGGTCTATGGTCTCTGGGGCATCTTCTTCCTGATCCCGTTCCTGCGCCACACCCTGTTTCCTCTGCTCCGCAGCGCGCTCGGGTTCCTGCCGCTTTTCCAGGGGCCGATCTACGGGCCCTCGATGCTCTCGGCGGGAATCATTCTGGCGATCATGGTGATGCCCTACATCATGTCGGTAACCCGCGAGGTCCTGCGCGCCGTGCCCGGCAGCCAGCGGGAGGCGGCGCTCGCGCTCGGGGCCACCCGCTGGGAGGCGACCTGGACGGCCGTCGTGCCGTATGCGCGATCGGGGATCGTCGGCGCCGTGATTCTCGGGTTGGGACGCGCTCTGGGCGAGACCATGGCGGTGACGATGGTGATCGGCAACAGCCATGACATCGCGGCCTCGCTCTTCGCTCCCGGCTACACGATGGCCTCGGCGATCGCGAACGAATTCACCGAAGCGACTACCGACCTGCACTGTGCCTCGCTGGCCTACGTCGCGCTGGCGCTGTTCACCATCACCGTGCTGGTCAACGCTGCGGCCCGCCTGTTGATCTGGCGGGTCTCCAAGGGCCACGCCGGCGGCGGAGCCGGTTTGTGAGGCGGACGATCCGACGCTGGAAGAGCCGGGTGATGGTTGCCCTCCTCGTGGTGTGCACGCTGCTCGCCGTGTTACCGCTGCTCGTGATTCTGGGCACCCTCATCGCCAAGGGCGCCGGCAGCATCAATCTCGATTTCTTCAGCAAGCTGCCGGTCCCCGCGGGCGAGAGCGGGGGCGGGGTGGCCCACGCCATCGTCGGGACGCTGTTGATGGTGAGCGCCGCCTGCGCGATCGGGATGCCGCTCGGCATCTGCGCGGGAATTTTTGCCGCCGAATGGCCCGGCAGCCGGCTCGCGGTGGCGACCCGGTTCATCGCCGACGTGCTCAACGGCACGCCCTCGATCGTGGTGGGCGTGTTTGCCTGGACCTGGATCGTAGCGCGGCAGCGCCATTTTTCGGGCCTTGCCGGCAGCGCCGCCCTCGCGGTGCTGATGATCCCGATGGTGATGCGGACCACCGAGGAAATGATCAAGCTGGTGCCTCATTCGCTCCGGGAAGCGGCGCTCGCGCTCGGCTTTCCGCGCTGGCGCACCAGTCTCAAGATCGTGGTCCGCACCTGCCTGCCCGGCATCGTGACCGGGGCGCTGCTCGCGGTGGCTCGCGTGGCCGGTGAGACCGCGCCGCTCCTGTTCACGGCGCTGGGCAGCCAGTACTTCAGCCTGAATCTGAATCAGCCGATGGCGGCCCTTCCCCTCACCGTCTACACCTATGCGTCCGGTCCTTACGACGACTGGCACCGAAAAGCCTGGGCCGCGGCCCTCGTCCTCATCCTGGTCGTCCTGGTTCTCAATCTCGCGGCCCGCCTCGCGACCCGAGGCCGATTCAATGCCCCCCGCTGAAGCCACCACGCCGAGAATGGAAACCGCGGGCTTGACGGCCTGGTACGGAAACACCGCGGCGCTGCGCAACGTCAGCGTGGGCTTCGTGCCGAACCAGATCCACGCGCTGATCGGCCCGTCGGGCTGCGGCAAGTCCACCTTCCTCCGTTCGCTCAACCGGATGCACGAGGAAACCCCGGGTGCGCGAGCCGAAGGGCTGGTACTGCTCGATGGGCAGGACGTCTACTCACCCAAGGTGGACCTCAAGAAGCTGCGCCGGCGGGTGGGGATGGTCTTTCAGCGGCCCACGGTGTTTCCCACCATGTCGATCTACGACAACGTCGCGGCGGGCCTCAAGCTGAACGGCCGAATTTCCCGCGGCGAGCTCGACACCAAGGTGCGCGGTGCGCTGGCGGTGGCGGGGCTCTGGGATGAGGTGCAGGAGCGCCTGCACACCAGCGCCATCGCGCTCTCGGGGGGGCAGCAGCAGCGGCTCTGCATCGCGCGGATGATCGCCCCGGAGCCGGAAGTCGTACTGCTGGACGAGCCGACGGCTTCGCTCGACCCGCAGGGCACCCAGCGGATCGAGGATCTGCTGTTCACGCTCAAGGAGCAGTTCACCATCGTCATCGTCACCCACAACATGCAGCAGGCCGCCCGCGTCTCGGACACGACCTCGTTCTTCTACCTCGGCGAGCTGATCGAGACGGGCAACACGCGGCAGCTCTTCACCGCGCCGCGGGAGGCGAAGACCGAGGCGTACATCACGGGGCGGTTCGGATGAGTGGGGCGGTGAGCGGTGAGCGGTCAGCGGTGAGCGGTCCGGTACCCTTCCCCGGGCCGCTCGCGGGGACCATCGAGGTCCGGGACTTCTCGTTCAGTTACGGGCCGAGGAACGTACTCAAGCAGATCAGCTTCACGATTCCGGCGCGCTCGGTCACCGCGATCATCGGACCCTCCGGCTGCGGCAAGTCCACCTTTCTCCGCTCGATCAACCGGCTCAACGACCTGTTTCCCGAGTCGCATTATCAGGGCGAGATCGTCGTGGACGGGACGTCGGTGTTGGCGCCGGGCACCGACCTGGTGGCGTTGCGGCAGCGGGTCGGGATGGTCTTCCAGCGGCCTAACCCGTTTCCCAAGTCCATCTACGACAACGTGGCGTATGGCCCGAAGCTCAACGCGCTGGTGGCCGCGCGCGACCTGCCGGCCCTGGTGGAGCGCTGCCTACGGCAGGCGGCGCTCTGGGATGAGGTCAAGGACCGGCTCGCCACGCCGGCGACGGGCCTTTCGGGCGGCCAACAGCAGCGGCTCTGCATCGCGCGGGCGCTCGGCAACAACCCCGAAGTGCTGCTGATGGACGAGCCCTGCTCTGCGCTCGATCCGATCGCGACCCAGCGGGTCGAGGAGCTGATCGTCGAGCTCAAGCAGAAGTACACCATCGTGATTGTCACCCACAACATGCAGCAGGCGGCCCGCGTCTCGGATGTGACGGGATTCTTCGACCGCGGCGAGCTGGTCGAGTTCGGGCCCACCCAACGCCTCTTTACGGCTCCATCCCGCGAGCGGACCGAGGCCTATATTACGGGGAGATTCGGATGAGCCCGCAAACCCACCGGCATTTCCACGATGAGCTGAGCCAGGTCAAGGTCAGGCTGCTGACCATGAGCGGCGAGGCGGAAACGGCGCTGCGCTTGGGCGTCGAGGCGCTGCTCGAGCGCGACCCCGAAAAGGCCCAGCAGGTGATCGCGGGCGACAAAGTGATCGACGCGATGGAGGTCGAGCTCGAGGAGGTCTGCATCGATCTGCTCGCGCTGCAGCAGCCGATGGCGCGCGACCTGCGCATGCTGGTGGCGGCGATCAAGATCGCCAACGATCTGGAGCGGGTGGGCGATCACGCGGTGAATCTGGCGCAGTCCGCCGAGCGGTTGAGCGAGCGACGCCCGATCGCGCCGGAGCCCGAGATCATCGAAATGGCGCGGCTGGCCCGGGACATGCTGGCCGACGCGCTGGAGGCGTTCGTCCGGGAAGATGCCGTGGCGGGCCGCCGGGTCTGCATGCAGGATGACAAGGTGGATGCGCTCAACCGTTCGGTGTTCCGGATTCTGCTGACGCACATGATGGAGGACCCGCACAGCATCGGCGCCGGGCTCGAGCTGTTCCTGGTGAGCCGCAACCTCGAGCGGGTCGCGGACCTCGCCACCAACATCGCCGAAGACGTGGTCTTCCTGGTCGAGGGCAAGTCGATCAAGCATCACGCCGAGGACATGATGGGGTACTCCTGATGCGTCGCTCGTATCTCAGCGCGCTCGCGGCCAAGACACCCCAGCCGGGAGAACGGCTGGGGGCCATCGACGTGGGCTCCAATTCGATCCGCTTGCTGGTCGCCGAGTTCGACCCGCACACCGGCATCAAGGTGATCGACGAGGTGAAGGATCAGCCGCGGCTGGCGGCGGGGATCGCCGAATCGCACCGGCTCGATGAGTTCGCCATGGCGCGGGCCATCCAGACGCTGGGCCGGATGCGCGAAGTGGCGGAGCGCCGCGGGGTGCGGCGCATCGCCGCGGTCGCGACCTCCGCGGTGCGCGAGGCAGAGAACGGCAAGTCGTTCGTCGAGCGGGTGAGGCGGGAGGTGGGCATCCCGCTCAAGATCATCGACGCCGACGCCGAAGCCGCGCTGTCCTGGCGCTCGGTGGCGCACCATTTTCCGCTGGCCAGCGGCCGCGCCCTCGTCGCCGACATCGGGGGCGGCAGCCTCGAGCTGGTCGGCGCGATCAACGGGCTGGTCGAATTGAATCGCTCGTTGCCGCTGGGCGCGGTGCGGCTGACCGAGAAGTATCTCTTCGAGAGCAGGTCGCGCACCCGCGAGGTCGAGCGGCTCCGCGCCAAGGTGTACAAGCAGCTCAAGAACGTGGGGCGCTGGCGGGAGTGGAGCAACGCGATGGTGATCGGCTCCGGCGGCACCTTCACGAACCTCGGCCGCATGGTGCTGGCCCGGCGGGGTCACCCGATCGAAGCGGTGCACGGCGAAGTCGTCAAGACCGCGGAGGTCGAGCAGCTGCTCGAATGGCTCTGCTCGCTGAGCGTCGAGCGCCGCCGTGGTGTCCCGGGCCTCAATCCCCAGCGCGCCGACATCATCCTCGCGGGCCTGGCGGTGACCGCCGAGCTGCTCAAGCTCGTCGAAGCGCGCAGCCTGACGGTGAGCGCGTTCGGCCTGCGCGAAGGGTTGCTGCTCGACATGATCGGCGAGAGCGCGCCGAGGACTGCTGATCCGCTCCGCGCGATGCGGGAGTTCGTGGATCGCTGCCAGGGCGACCGCCGGCACGTAGAGCAGGTACGGCTGCTCGCGCTGTCCTTGTTCGACCGGCTCTGTGACGTGCTGGGCTGCGCTCCGGAAGAGCGGCCGCTGCTCGAGGCGGCTGCCCTGCTCCACGACGTGGGCCAGGTGGTGAGCTACCGCAAGCACCACCGCCACAGCTTCCAGCTGATCCTCCACGCCGAGCGGCTCAACCTCACCTCGCGCGATCGCTACCTCGTCGCGCTGCTCAGCCGGTACCATCGCCGGAAAGGCCCGAACCGGAAGCATGCCGAGCTCAACCGGCTCCCCGCGGAAGAGCAGGCCATCGTCCGCCGGCTCGCCGCGCTGCTCCGCGTGGCGGACGGGCTGGACCGCGGGCACACCTCGGCGGTCGAGCGGATCACCACGAGGCTCACCGCGGAGAAGCTCACCATCCGGGCCATCCCGAAGCAGCGTGGCGAGGATCTGTCGCTGGAGTGCTGGGGTGCCAACCGGAAGGCGAACGTGCTGCGAAAGGAGCTCGGACGGGAAGTGCTCGTGCTTCCCGCCATGGCGGGCTAGTCTAGTTTTTTCGTTTCGCCGTCGCCATCAGCGAGTCGTCCTCGCCGCGCACTTCCAGGCTGGTGGCGCGGCCCGCTTCGAGCTTGAACTCGAAGACCATCTCCTTCATCACCTCGTACAGCGCGCCCTTGTCATCCAGGAACCCGGGGATGAACCAGTCGTCCTTGATGCGGATCAGCGCGAAGCGACCCCATTCGGGATACGGCAAGGGATTCCAGCGCCCGAGCAGCGTCCCGTTTTCATAGGACACGGTGAAGCTCATCGGCTTCGCGCTGTCACCCGGCATTTTCCAGCGGTACTCGTACTCCCCGAGATAAGCGCTCGAGCCTTCCTTCGGAAAACCCAGGGTATAGGACGGCTGCACCTCCACCTCGAGCGGCACATAGACGGTGCCCCATTGCATGGCGAGCGTCATCCCGCCCGTCCGAATCTCGGGGAACGACCAGGTGAGGACTTCGGCAAAGGGGCGCTCCTCGGGCTGCACGGGAAAGCGGATCTGCTGCGCCGTGGAATCGGGATGCGCCTCGTGATAGAGGTCGGGGCGCGGATCGAGCACCACCGTCCAATCGCCGGATCGCCGCACCACCATCCAGATGGAATACTTCCCCTTGGGAATCGGATGGCCATTGAGGCGCACGTCCTTGTTCACCTCGAAGGTCGTGGCGAGGTTGGCTCCCGGCGTCCACACCTCGTTCCAGGTTACCACCTTGCCGAAGAGAGAATCGCGCGTGCGCGCGCGCGGCCGCGAGTAGGTGATGCTGAGCTTCGTCCCATCGACGGTCTGGGAAACCGCCGCCGGCTCGCTCGCCTTGACTTGCGCGACGAGAGGCAGCGGGAGCGCCAAGCCGAGCAGAAGCTCAACGGTGAGTGCGGAGCGCAGCATCAGCCATACCTCGCATCGATGGCGTGCCGAATCTCCTCGAGCGTCTTGCCCGCTCGGTGGAGGCGGTACGCCAGCCGACCCTGGCCCTGGCAGACCACACAGCTCTTGGCCATCGCCTCGCCCTCGTAGCAGGAGAGCAGCGAGTAATGGTCTTCCAGGTCGGCGCAACCGCACTGGCAACGAATCCCATCCACGATCTCGGGGATCTCCCGCACCTGATCGAAGACGGGAATCGCCGCAGGCGTATCGGCGAGCTGCTCCCGGCTGAGCACTCTTGCGGCGGTAATGCCGGGCCGCGGCGTCGGATGCGGGCCGGCTGCTGGGACGGGGCGCGCGGCCCGTAGCTGCCGCGCGCCAGGGAGCAGAGGGACCAGCCCGACCGAGCAGATGACGAGGAAGCGCCGTCGTGATGGCATGCCCATGCTTCCAAGCTAAGAATGGAGGGCAACCCAACGCAATAACAAAAGGGGCGGCCACGAGGGCCGCCCCTTTTGTCCAGAATCCGCCTGCTCACGGGCAATGGGGTGGTCCCGAGAGCCCGTTGTTGAAGTTGTCGAGCGCGCTGGTGAGCGAGCTGGTCGCGCTGGGAGCGAGGAATCCCGAGCCGACCGGCGGAATGACCAGGCTGCCGATCAGCGTGTTGGCCGAGCCGACCTCGCTGGGGACGGGGCTCGCACCCGCCGCCACGTTGAGCTTGGCCGCGATCAGCTGGTAGGCGAGCGAGATGAGCCCATTGCCCTGGACCGGCGTATTGAGGATGCTCAGCAGCTGAGCCTGGGTATAGTTGACCGAGCCCAGGGTCAGGCTGGTCACCGGCCACTGAGACGCGTGGTTCTTCCAGTAACCCTGGGTCAAGGTGCAGCCCTGGGTCGTCGTCACGTTGTTGGTGTAGGTGACCGTGTGCCCAATGGACCCGTTCACGGACAGCACCGTGACGTTGTCGGTGTACGCCTCGGAGCCATTCGTGCTCACTGCCGTGGCGCTCACGAATCCCGCGGACGTTTCGTGGATCGTCACGTTTGCCCCCCCGCTGCCGCCGGCCTGCACGACGAGCTTGCAGGTGCCGTGAGCAACCGTGACCGGACTGCTGTACGTCGGATTCCCGCTGCCGACCGGCGTCACGCTGAGGGCGAACGTCCCGTCCACGTTGCCGTTCTTGCAGATCTTGATTTGCTCGGTCGCCGGGGTCGAGCTGGTGATGTCACCGACGGCGAGGGTCGGGCCGGGAGAAGTGGCGCTCGAACTGCAACCGGCTGCGATGGCTGCCGTTGCAGCGACCAGCAGCGTGGCGATCCCGGAAATGGTCCGATGGTTCATAAAGACTCCATGGCGGAGGGTGACCGACTTTCAGCAGTACTCTTCAACACCGTCCTCAGCAGTTACCAAGGGCGACGCTCTCCGTGAACTTTTCTGCACCGACTCCGACTGAGCTGTAGTATTGACAGGCTCAATTTCCTACAAAGAAGGATCCGCTCATGCAGCGAATGGTTTTCGCCGGTGTCGCTCTGGCGAGCACGCTTGCGGCCGGAAACAGCGGCCCGCTTTCCGCGCAGCTGCCCGGTTCACTGCGCCCCGGTCGCAGCTTGACCCAGCCGATCGACGCGCAGTACAGCGCGAAGATCCACGAATACACCACCGAGCCATTTTTTCTCTCCCCGCTGGTGGACTATCTGCCGGCCTCGAGGACGGTTCCCACTCCGGCCGTGGTGCTGGGTGACATCGCGGGCGCACCGAACAAGCTGCCGTACTCGAAGGAGGTCTACGAGTACATGCGGCTGCTCGCCCGAGCGAGCCCGCGGGTGAAAGTCTTTTCCATCGGCAGGACGGAGGAAGGCCGCGAGATGATCGCGGTGGCGGTGGCGTCCGAGGCGCTCATGGGGAAGCTGGACGCCAACCGCGCCAAGCTGGCGATGCTCGCCGATCCGCGCCGCCTCGCGCTGAACGACGCCGCTGCCGCCCGGCTGGCGGCGGAGGCCACGCCGATCTACTACATCACCGGCACCATTCATTCGCCGGAGGCCGGCGCGCCGACGGCGCTGATGGAGCTGGCCTACCGCCTGGCGGTGGACGAGAGCCCCTACATCAGGAACATCCGCGATCATCTGATCACGCTGATCACCCCGATCGTCGAAGTGGACGGCCGCGATCGGCAGGTCGACCTTTTCCGCTGGCACCTGGCGCACCCGAACGACAGCTGGCCCAGCCTGCTTTACTGGGGACATTACGTGGCGCACGACAACAACCGCGACGC
>DASYPD010000339.1:0-11065 GCA_036007005.1 Gemmatimonadales bacterium | reverse complement strand
CGGGAGCTCGGGAAACTCCCCGCGAATCGCGGACACGATCGCCCAGCAATCCCGCCGGTGGACGCCCGCCGCAAGGGCACGCGTCGCCGCGGCCTGAATGACCGGGCCGTCCGCGATGGGATCGGAAAAGGGAAGGCCGAGCTCGAGCGCATCGGCGCCGGCCTGGGCCAGCGAGCGAACCAGAGCGAGACTCCGCCCGGCATCGGGATCGCCGAGCATGGCAAAGGGGATGAAGGCGGCCTCGCTCTCCTGCTGCAGTCTCGCGAACATGCGTGCGTAGCGGTGCCTGGGGGACTTGCTCATGCGCTGGCTCCGCCCTGGCCCAGGTGCTGGAGAACCGTTTCCAGGTCTTTGTCCCCGCGGCCCGAGAGGTTCACCAGGATGATTTGGGAGCGCCGCTCGGCCCGCGCCACGCGCAGGGCTGCGGCGAGCGCATGGGCCGACTCGAGCGCCGGGATGATGCCCTCGGCCCGAGCGAGTGCGCCGAACGCGTCGAGCGCTTCCGCATCGGTGCAGGTGGTGTACGTGGCGCGTCCCTTTTCCTTGAGCCAGGAGTGCTCGGGACCGACCCCGGGATAGTCGAGTCCCGCCGAGATGGAGTGACTCTCGCCGATCTGGCCCTCGGCATCCTGCAGGGTGAAACTGTAGGCGCCGTGGAGCACACCGGGACGCCCGCGCTCGAGCGTGGCGCAATGCCGTCCCGTCTGCAGCCCTTCGCCCGCGGCCTCGACGCCGAGCAAACGCACCTGCTCGTCGGGAATGAAAGCGGTGAAGATTCCCATGGCGTTCGAGCCACCGCCGACCGAAGCGATGACGAGATCTGGCAAGCTGCCTTCCGCTTCGAGCAGTTGGGCGCGCGCCTCATCGCCGATGACGCGCTGGAAGTCGCGCACCATCACCGGAAAGGGATGTGGGCCGGCCACGGTGCCCAGCAGGTAATGGGTGGTGTCGTAACTGGCCGACCAATCGCGCAAGGCCTCGTTGATCGCATCCTTCAGCGTCTGCGAGCCCGTGGTAACCGGGACAACCTCGGCTCCCATCAGGCGCATGCGAAAGACGTTCTGCTTCTGGCGCTCCATGTCCACCGCACCCATGTAGACCCGGGTCGGGAGGCCTAACACGGCTCCGGTCAGGGCCGTCGCGACCCCGTGCTGTCCCGCTCCCGTCTCGGCGATGAGCCGCGTCTTGCCCATCCGCTGGGCAAGCAAGCCCTGGCCGAGCGCCTGATTGGTCTTATGGGCTCCTCCGTGAAGCAGGTCCTCCCGCTTGAGGTAGAGGCGCGCCGGTGAGTCGGCGAGGAGATTTCGGCAGCGATAGAGCGGCGTCGGCCGGCCGGCGTAGTGGGTCAGCAGCTCGCGGAGCTCGCGCTGGAAGCCGGCATCCTCCTGGGCATCGAGAAAGGCCGCCTCGAGCTGCTCCAGCGCTGGCATCAGGATCTCGGGAACATAGGTCCCGCCGAAGCGACCGAAGCGACCGCTTTGTCTCACGGGGTCCCGTCTCCCCGCCCGGGGAGGCGACGGCGCGCTTGGAAGAAGTCGCGCAGCCGATTCGGGTCCTTGCGGCCCGGTGCTGCCTCCACTCCCGAGCTGACGTCGAGCGCGAAGCTGCCGAGCGCGGCGGCCCTCGCGACGTTCTCCGGATGCAGGCCGCCGGCGAGGATGACCTCGGCGCGCTCGGGATAGCGGCCGAGGAGCGACCAGTCGAAAGGGTGACCGGCAGCCGAACCGTCGAGCAGCAGGCGATCCGCTCCGGTCTCCGAGCGCAGGGGGAGTCGCTCCGTCACCCGGGCCGCCTTCCAGACGGCGCAGCCCGCGGGCAGCAGCGGACGGATCGCCTCGATCCGTTGCGCGGATTCGTCGCCGTGCAGCTGGACTGCCGCGAGAGCGAGCTCGTCCGCCGCGGCCGCGATGAGCGCGTCCGGCTGATCCGCGAACACCCCGACCCACTCGAGGGAAATGTCCCGGCGCACCTCGCGGGCGTGCTCCAGGTCCCCCCGGCGCGGGGACGCCTCCGCGAAGATCAGGCCGCCATGCGTGGCGCCGGCCTCGGCGGCCGCGCGCGCGTCCTCGGCCCGGGTGAGACCGCAGACCTTGGTCCGGCCATAGACCAGCTGGCGCACTGCGCTGTCGAGCGCGGCGTCCCGCATCAGGACGCTGCCCACCAGGAAGGCGTCGGCATACGGGCGCAGCGCCACCAGCTGCTCGCGCGACGCGATGCCGGACTCCGCAATCACCAGCCGGTCGGCCGGAATGCCGGGTGCGAGGCGCGCCGTCGTGGCCGGATCCACCTGGAGCGTGCGGAGGTCGCGGTTGTTGATGCCGATGAGCGCCGCCCCGAGCGCAACGGCGCGGGTTACTTCCTCCCTGTCATGCACCTCGGTGAGGACTTCCATGCCGAGCTGCTGAGCAGTGTCCGCGCAGGAACGCCAGCCCGCGTCGTCCACTGCCGCGAGAATCAGCAGGATCGCGTCGGCGCCGTGGGCCCTCGCCTCGGCGACTTGATAGGGCTCCAGGATGAAATCCTTGCAGAGCAACGGCTGGGAGAGCCGCTGGCGAACCTCCGCGAGCCGCGCCAGCGAGCCGCCGAAAAACTTCTCATCGGTGAGCACCGACACCGCGTCGGCGTGACGACCGTAGCTCGCCAGCACAGGCTCGAGATCGGCGCCCGCGCGAATCACCCCCGCCGACGGCGAAGCGAACTTGATCTCCAGCAGGAACCCCGGCCTCCCGGCGCGCAGGGCGCCGGCGAGACTCCGCCGGGACGGCGTGCACCGCGCGAGCAACCCTTCGAGCGACAGCGCGGCCTTACGGCGCGCGAGCTCCGCGCGCTTGTGCGCGAGGATCTGCTCAAGTGCCATGCGAGAGCTCCACCAGGCGCTCCAGTCGCTTGCGGCCTCCGCCGCCGGCGAGCGCCTCGCGCGCGAGGCTGACCGCAGCGCGCAGCGTCGGCGCCTGTCCGGTGGCCCAGGCCAGCGTACCTGCGTTGAGGGCGACCGCGTCGGCGTGCGCGTCCACCCCTTTTCCCTCGAGCAGCGCCACCAGCCACGCCGCATTCTCCGCCGGTCCCGCGCCCGCCAGAGCGTCGAGAGAGGCCGAGCGCAGGCCCGCCTCCGACGGCGTAATGGTGATGTGCCGCAGCTCGGCGTCGCGCAGCAGCACGCCGGTGGTCGGGCCATGCAGCGCGACTTCATCGAGGCCGCTCCCGTGCAGCACGAGGGCGACCTGGCGGCCGAGCAGCTGCAGCGTGCGGGCGGCCGGCTCGCACAGGGCGGGGTCGTAGATGCCCATCATCTGCCAGGGCGGCCGCGCCGGATTGGCAATCGGTCCGACCAGATTGAACACCGTGCGCACCCCAAGACTCTTGCGTACCGGCGCCGCGTGGCGGACGCCCGGATGGTACTGTGGCGCAAAGACGAAGCAGACACCGATCTCATCGAGGCAGCGCCGGCTGACGTCCGGCGGCGGATCGAGCTTGACGCCCACCTGCTCCAACAAATCGGCAGAGCCGCAGCGCGAGGAAACCGAACGATTGCCCGCTTTGGCCATCGGGATGCCGAGCTCCGCGGCGACGAACGCCGTGGCGGTCGAGATGTTCACGGTGCCGGTGCCGTCGCCGCCGGTACCGCAACAATCCGCGTAGGAGTACTCGGGCCGGGGGAACGGCAGGGCGGAAGCGAGCAAGGCCTCCACGGCGCCGGCCATGACTTCGGGCGTTTCCCCGCGCGTCTTGAGCGCGGCGAGCACCGCCGCCATCTCGAGCTCGGAATACTCTCCCCCCACGAAACGCCGGAACGTCGCGGTGCTCTCCTCGCGCGAGAGGCTGCGGCGGCTGAGCGCTTCGAGCACCTCACTCGCGCGCATCGTGGGCCCAGGTGATGACGTTGTCGATGATCCGGCCTCCATCGGGCGTCAGGATGGATTCCGGGTGGAATTGCACGCCGAGCTGCGGCGCCCCCTGATGGGCGACCGCCATGACGACGCGTTCGGTCCCGGCAATGGGGAGGAGACAATCGGGCAGGGCGGTGGCGGCGAGCGAGTGATAGCGTCCCACCGGAAACGGCGACGGAATGCCCTCGAACAACGGGCCTCCTTGGTGGCGAACCCGGGAAGTCTTGCCATGGACGACTTCGCCGGCGGGTCCCACGGTGCCCCCGAACGCCTCCACCAGGGCTTGGTGCCCGAGGCAGACACCGAAGAGGGGAACCTGGGCGTCTGCGGCCAGCCGCACGAGCTCGAGGCAACAACCGGCCTCCGCCGGGGTGCCCGGCCCGGGGGAGAGCACCAGCAAGCTCGGGCTCCGTTCGCGCGCCCGAGCCAGCACCGCCGGGGCCGGGGTGGTGTTGCGCCAGACCTCCACCTCCGCGCCCCGCCGAGCGAATTCGTCGACCAGATTCCAGGTGAACGAATCGAAGTTGTCGACGAAGACGATGCGCAGAAGCTCAGTCACGCGAGCCTCCCGCCGCGGCGATCGCGCGCAGGACTCCTTCTGCTTTGCGCCGGGTTTCCAGCGCTTCCGAGGCGGGGTCCGAATCGAAGACGATGCCGGCGCCGGCCCGCACCGCGGCGATGCCGTCGCGCACGACCGCGGCGCGAATCACGATCGCGGTATCCATGCTGCCCTCGTGGGTGAGATACCCGACGGCGCCTCCGTAGGCGCCGCGGCGGGAACGCTCCACCTCGCGCAGCAACTGCGCCGCGCGGATCTTCGGCGCGCCCACCAGCGTGCCCATATTCATGGCCGCGGCGTAGGCATGGAGTGCATCCCGTCCGTCCGCTAACACGCCTTCGACTTCCGACACCAGATGCATCACGTGCGCGTAGCGATCCACCGTGAGCAGCCGGGTGACCTGCCGCGTCCCGGGACGGCTCACCCGGGCCACGTCGTTGCGCGCCAGGTCGACCAGCATCATGTGCTCGGCCGTTTCCTTCTCGTCGAGGCGGAGCGCCGCCTCGCGCCGCGCATCGAGGTCCGGGTCGAGTCGGCCATCGGGACCGCGGCCCCGCCCGGTCGTTCCCGCGATCGGCTTGATGGTCACCCGGCGGGGATCGCCGTGCACTTTCACGGCGGTTTCGGGAGAGGCGCCGAAGAGCGTTGCCGCTTCCCCGGCGAGATAGAAAAGATAGGGGCTGGGATTCGCCGCTCGCAGCTCGGCATAGGCAGCGAGGGGATCGGGGCAGGGGAGCTCGAAGGTCCGGGAGGCGACGATCTGAAAGACATCGCCCGCGATGATGTGCTGCTTCAGCCGCTGGACCAGGGCGGCATATTCGGCATCGGAGAAGTCAACGCGCGCGGCAGGCAGCACTGCTTTCGCGCCGCTCGGCATGACGTGCGGGTTATCCTGCGGCGCCGAAAGGACGGCGTCGACCGCCGTGAGCAGATCCCCGATGCCGCGGACCGCATCGTGATAGTTCGCCTCTCCCTCCGAGCCGGCTCCGCCGAAGGCGTTGGCCACCAGCAGGGTGCGGTGGCGCAGATGGTCCACGATGATCAGGCGATCAGGGACGAAGAACTCGAAATGCGGCGTCGGAGCGGGCTCGGGGACTCCGCCGGGAAGCTCCTCGAAGAGGTCGACGAGATCATAGGAAAAAACCCCCGCGGCGAGATAGCAGGCATCGCTGGGGTGGTCCAGCACCCGGGGCCCGAATACCACCGCGCGGAGGGCATCGAGCGGAGAGGCGAGCTTGCTGCGGGCCGCTTCATCGCGTGGTCCCGGCGGGGGAGCCGGGAAGCTGGCGCGCACCACGGTTCCGGCCGCATCGATGGTCACCCTGCCGTCGGTAGGCCCCGCGAGCCGTCCGGCCAGCCACGGCAGGAGTGAGCGTCCGTTCCTCGAGCGCGCGGCGATTTCCACCGTGCGCCCGATGCACCCGATCCGGAGCGCGGTGGAAAGACCGAGCAGGCTGCGCTCCCCCGAGCCGGCGGACGTCTCGGCGGATTCGAGCAAGAAAGTGCCCGGCGTCCGGCCCCCCGCCGACAGGGCCGCATACAGCGCGAGGGGGTCGGGTGCTCCGGTGACCTCGCGCACCAGAGGAAGCACCGAACCCTCGGGGATCGGCGTCGTGACCATCACATCACCTTGCCGACGGCGCCGGCGATGGTCTTGAGCTCGCGCATCATCGCCGCAAACTGCTCGGGAAAGAGAGACTGCCGGCCGTCGGAGAGCGCATTCGGCGGATCGTGGTGCACCTCCACCAGAATCCCATCCGCGCCGCAGGCGAGCGCGGCCTTGGCCATCGGCGTCACCAGCTCCCGCAACCCGGTGCCATGGGAGGGATCGACGAGGATGGGGAGATGGCTGCGTTGCTTGATGACGGGAATCGCGTTGAGATCGAGGGTGTTGCGGGTGGCGGTTTCGAAGGTCGTGATGCCGCGCTCGCAGAGGATCACGTTGGGATTGCCTTCTGCGAGAATGTATTCGGCCGCGAGGAGCAGGTCGTCGACCTTGGCCGCCATGCCGCGCTTGAGAATGACGGGCTTGCGGCTCTTTCCCAGGGCCTGCAGCAGCCGGAAATTCTGCATGTTGCGCGCGCCGGACTGGAAAGCGGCCGCATACTCCTCGACCAGCTCGACGTCGCCCGCGTCCACGACCTCGGTCACGGCCGGCAGGCCGGTCTCCCTGGACACCTCACGCAGAATCTCCAACCCCTCGCGGCCGAGTCCCTGGAAGGAATAGGGGCTGGTGCGCGGCTTGTACGCGCCACCGCGCAGCGCGTGCGCTCCGGCCTGCTTGACCGCGCCGGCGGTCGCGCGCATCTGCTCCCGGCTTTCGACGGCACAGGGTCCGGCGATCACGGTGAAGCGGCCGCCGCCCACCCGGGTGCCGCCCAGATCCACGATGGTATCGTGGGGATGCATCTCCCGGCCCACCAGCTTGTACGGAGCCAGGATCGGCTTAACGCTCTCCACCAGCGGATCGCTGTCGAGATGCAGACTCTCCAGCGCGCGCTCGTCGCCCAGGGCGCCCAGCACGACGCGCTCCTGCCCGGGCATATACAGCGGCCGCAGTCCCAGCGCGGCGATGCGCTGCATCAGCTCCTCGGCGTGCTGCCTGGTCGCATGCGGCTTCAGAACGATGATCATCCTGCCGATCCGGGTCCGAGAATGAAAAAGCCCACCGCGGCTGCGGTGGGCTCCGTGAATCGCGAGTCTCTGTCGTCTGGACTATGCGCGCACCGGCCCACCGCAGGGAACACCGCGCCAGGGCCACCAGGTCCGCTGCAGGCTGATTCGCATAGGGAAGGGAAGTATCTCAGCCCGCAGCGGTTCCGTCAAGCGCTAGGGCTTGAGCTGCGCCTTCGCCGCCTTGCACATATCCAGATGGGCCGGGAAGGCGGGCGCGATTTTCTCCACGAACGCCTTGAGCTCGCGTTCTGGATCGCCTCGCCCCGTTGCCGGTTCGAAGTGACGCCTCGCGCCCCCCCCTGAGCTCCAGGCGCGCGGCGCTTCAGCGGCGCCGCCTTTGTCGAGGGACGGGCTCGGGCCACCAGAACAACCACCACGGCCGCTTCGGGCTGCTCAGCTGGATCACGTCAGGCTCCGGGTTATCGCGCATCCAGCGCCACGAGGCGATCGCCGCCAGGAGCTGCACGCCGGCGATGCCGAGGTATTTGAGCGCCACCTTCGCGGCTCCCACGACGAAGACGAGCTCGGCATCCCGGCCCGACACCGCGGTATCGCGCAGCTCCCGCGCATTGAGCGCGAAATCTACGGCACACAATACATAGAGCAGGGCAAGCCCGCCGTGGAGTCGAATCACGCGTCGCAGCGCGCGATACTTGCGTTCGAGCAGCGCGAGCGCGTTGAGGATGAAGCACGCCAGTGCCAGCACCGGCAACGAGCTGGAGAACAAACCCTCGGCGGCATAGCGCCAGGCGAGGCTCTGAAACTGGAGCGGCCAAACATTGAGCAGAAACTCGAAGAGCGACAGGAAGATCCAGAATCCGGCGAACCAGCGCAACGGTTGCGCGAGCCGGCTCAGCACGGGCGCGGTACTCACGTCCTTCATGGTGCGCCGGCTCTGGTTGGACCGCTGCCGACGATCACGGACAGGCGCTCCTCTCGGGTCAGGGTGATGCCGCCCGCCAGGCCGCTGGGGGCGTCCCAGGAGAGGGATTCCGCGAAGCCCGCCTCAGTGAAAGTCAGCGGGAGATGGCTGGCGGCCTCCGGGTTAGCGGTCCGGGAGAAGGCGATTACGGCGCGCCGAAGCGGGATGCTGAAGCGCACCGAGCTTTGGACGAAGCTGAGGTGGTCGTTGAGGAAGCGGAGCGCGCCTCCTTCGGCCGGGGTGGTGAGTGTGAAGATGCTGCGAAACCAGAGATCGCTTCCGACCACGAGCCGGGAGACGGCGGTGCGCTCGTGCGCAGCTCCCGAGGACGCGCACCCCGGCAGCGTGAGCAAGAGGGCAAGTGTCGCGGCCCGCCGTCGCATCCGAAACCTCGTCGTCGGGAGCATGGAGCGGAAGGGATTCGAACCCTCGACCCCCTGGATGCAAACCAGGTGCTCTCCCAGCTGAGCTACCGCCCCTGGGGGCAGCAATATGTCACAACTACTGCCGTCGCGGAGAGGGGCTAGGGACTAGGGACTGGGGGCTAGGTTCTAATGCCCTAGTCCCTAGTCCCCAGCCCCTAGTCCCTACTTCACGAGTCTCACCTCGACCGAAGCGCTCTCGCGCGATCTTGACACGGTCGTAACCGAGTGCTAGGCGTCTACATCCCTCCAAGGCGGGGGCGGTGGACGACTGGGTTGTCGAGTTGCGCGAAGGCAGTTCGGAGACCGCGTGGGACCTGTTCATCACCCGCTACCGCAGGGTCATCTTCGCGGCCATCCGTCGTTACGCCCGGGACTACGACGACGTGATGGATGTCTTCGCCCGGGTCTGCGAGGCCCTGCTGGAGGACGATCTGCGCCGGCTCCGCGCGTATACGGAGCTGCCTGCCGGCCGTGCCCGCTTCTCGACTTGGCTAGTCACCGTGGTGCATCACCTCACCATCGACTGGTTCCGTCATCGGGACGGCCGCCGCCGCCTCTCGGTCCTCGCGGAGCAGTTGCCTCCTCTTCAGCGCTGCATTTTCCAGCGCGTCTTCCTCGAGCAGCGGAGCCATGTCGAAGCATACGAGCTGATTCGTTCCAGTGAGGCAGCGGCCCTCTCCTTCCGCCAATTCCTCGTCGAGCTCCGCGCGACGTATCGGGCGGTCGCAGAGGGACGGCGCGGCGGCGTTCTGCGCGAATTGGGAGCGGTGTCGCCCGACGAGGATTCTGCGCCCGACGCCGTTGACCTCGATGCTCCCCGGAGACGCGAGCTGCTGGACCGGGCTCTCGCCACGCTGAACCAGGAGGACAAAGTTATGCTGGAGCTCTACCTCCTGGAGGAGGTGCCTGCGGCTGACATCTCCCGCGTGCTCGGTCTTCCCAACGCCAAGGCGGTTTACAACCGAGTGTATCGCGCGCTCGGCGCGGTGCGGGAGTGGCTTGCCCAGGCCGGCCTGGAGAGAGGGGACCTGTAAGCAATTCGGTGCTGCCTGCCGTTTCATGAACCTGAAGTCCGCAGACGCGCACCAAGGGAGGATCGCCTCGCTTGACTTCTTCTGACCCGCTGGACCGGCTGCACCACGAGCTCTCAGCGTACCTGCGAGCCACGACCGCCCCTGCGGCGCCAACCCTGGCATGCCTCGACGACGTCACGGTAGCGGGACTCGCCGAAGGCAGCCTCGACGGTGCAACTCGGGCCGCCGCGGTGGCGCACCTGTCGGGGTGTTCCCGTTGCCGTGGTGCCGTAGCCTCGGTCTCGCGGGCGCTCGCCGACCCTGCCGTCAGGAGCGCGGTCGCCGGTGCGGAAGCCGGAACCCGGCGCCGCCGTTGGTGGATCGTGCTGCCGGCGACCGCAGCCGCTGCGCTGTTGCTGGTCGTCTCCTTGCCGAAGTCGAGCCATGACAACCGTCGGGCCCACCGGGAGCGAGCGATCACCGCCGTGGCGGGCCCCGTCCTCGACTCGCCTGTAGGCGCTGTGGCGGGCGCGACAGTGCTGCGATGGTCTACCGTCGCAGGGGCCGACCGCTATCGCCTCACCCTCTTCGACGCTCGAGCCCATGTCGTGTATGAGACCCAGCTCACCGACACGGTGGCCGTGCTTCCCGACTCGATCGTCCTCGTGCCCGGCCAGCGCTATTTGTGGAGGGTGGTAGCCCGCACCGGCTGGAATCGCTGGTCGGCATCTGACTTGGTCGAGTTCCGGATCGTGCCAGGCGTGCAACCGTGATGACGCTTGAACTGCTTCCGCTCGTAGCGGCGCTTGCGCTCCAGTCGCCGGCGGCGGACACGCTGCGCGTTCTCGCTCAGCGACTGTCGGAGTCGCAGCTGGTTCTCGAAGCCCGGGCGCGGCCGGTCGAAGCGCGTGCCGCCATCTCCGAGGCCTTGGCCCGGTCGGTCGCCGGTCCGCCAAACAGCGCTGAGGATCTCACCGTGGCGCGCCGTCTGGCGGCGGCGTATGCCTTGGCGTGGCGAGACTCGTTCCCGCTGCGTGAGGTCGCGCGATTCGCCGCATGGCCGCGGGAACGCCGTGCAGCCAAGCTCGGCGCCGACAGCGTCCGTCGCGTGGGCGTCGCGGCATTCGGCCGTGACGGTCCCGCCGCCGCCATCGCCATCTGGCGGCGCGCCCTGGTACGCGCCACCGCGATTGACGACAGCGCGGGGATCGCGGCCGTCCTCGGCAATATCGGCGCGGGCATGGTGGAGGAGAGCCGGCTCGACAGCGCCGCCGCTTACCTGGAGCGCGCCCGGCGGTTGGCCGTAGCAATCGGGGACCTGCGAGTCGAGGGAAATGCCGTTGGAACGCTCGCTCGGGTGAGCGCCGAGCGGGGCGACCTGGCCGTGGCGCGCGAACGCTACGCGCGGGCGCTTGCGCTCGCCGAGCGCATCGGCGACTCCCGTGGTCTCGCCGCCACGCACAACCAACTGGGGCTGCTTGCGCAACAGCTCGGCGGTCTGGAGGAGGCGCACCGCGAGTTCGACTCGGCGATGGCGATCAACCGGCGCGCTGGACGCGACGACGGCGCGGCTACGAATCTGG
>DASYPD010000338.1:0-2380 GCA_036007005.1 Gemmatimonadales bacterium | reverse complement strand
TTCACCTTGATCGTGATGAGCGGCGTGTGGATCGAGCGGCACGTGCTGGTGATGCCCTCGCTCAATCCGGATCGGGTGTGGATCGGCCCCACCGAGGTGGGCGTGACGCTCGGTTTCATCGGGGCCTTCGGCTGGGCGGTCCAGAGCTTCCTGGCGAAGTATCCGTGCGTCAAGGTCGTCGATGTCTTAGCCCACAGTGGAGGGCACGGGCACTAGCGCGCGGCTCGACTCTTCCGCGCCGGGGCGCCCGGGTCCTCGAAGCAACGAGGACCCGGGCGCGGTGTTTATTGGGGTTAGATTCAGCACGTGCCGGGATGGCGGAATGGGAGACGCAGCGGTCTTAAAAACCGCTGAGCGAAAGCTCATCCGGGTTCGAGTCCCGGTCCCGGCACGTTACGGCTCAACGACTTGCGAGGTCGTGAAGCTCTGCGGACTCTGGTGGCAGCGCCGATGGTAGCAAGCGTTCCCTACCAGGTGACGACAAGGTCATTGTCGGGCCGGAACGGCGAGGCCTCGAACACGAAGCGCCGGAAACCAGGGCGCTCCTGTTGTTCTCGAAACGGCAGGCTGAAACGCGGCTCGCCGAGCGAACCGTCCATGATCACCTGGAACCACCCACGGTGAAGAGGGCGAGCCCATTCCTGTGCCGTAGTGATCAGGTACTTCGCAGTGCGACCCGCGAGCGACTGTCGATAGCGCACCTCGAGTTGATACGCCCGAGTCTTCCCTGGCGCGAGCGCGATCCGACACTCGGTGCCATGCTGCTCGAGGGTCGCGGGCAGGAGCTTCCAGTCGGTTGCTGAGCGGAGCTCGATCGCCTCGACGCGCGGCGGCCCAAGCCCATCCGCGCTTGCAATCGGGTAGCAAAGCGGCACCCGGCCGTCCGCTGGGGCTCCCTCAAACTCGTAGATGCCGGTGACTCTCAGCTCGCCCGGATCGATGAACAATGTGACCGACTCCCGGACGAAGCGGGGAAAGCGCGGAGCGATTCCGACACGCCGCAGCTCTCTTGCGATGGTCGCCTCCAGAGCTGGGTCCACGATCTCCAGCCAATAGTGGGGGCGGCCATTGTCCTGATACATCCACCCGCTTCCGGACCGTTCGAGGCTCCCGATCAAGCCGTCCCCGAAATACATCGTCAGCCGCCGGGGCTCGAACGATGCGCCTTCAGGAGGGTCGTGGGGTCGGCCTCGGCCGACCTCATGTCCCTGTTTCAGCGACGACCAGATATTCTCAATGCCCGCATGATCGGCCCGCCACGTGGAAATCTCATGGGTGATCTCGTCGTGGCTCGAGACAACCATGGAATCGAGCTCCGAGATCGGCCGGTGGAGCGTGACCCGGCTGTCGCGCTGGATTACCACGATATCCGCGTGGGATGGATCCGTGATACGGCGGATCGCCGCGACCAAGACCGGATTCCGCTCTGGCAGCCTGCCGAGCATGCCCCGCAGCTCCGGTAGCGCCTGCTGATCGTGCCAGTCGCCGAGCGCTTCGGCGGCCGCGAGCCTGGCACCGAAGATCGCCTCTTCCACTGCCCCCGGTGGCCCGGTGATGCGCATGCCGCCGGACATCGGTGGCTCAGTCACCCTCGCCACAAGCCATTCGCGCAGCGCCTCCCTCATCGCCTCAGACTGTGGCGGGCTGGCATGTTCGCGGAACCAGTGCTGAAGGCTCCGCTGAGGGCCGCGAGGCGGGCGCTGCGCCGCGACGAGGAGCGGCACGAAGCCATCAAAGTTACTTACCAGCAGATCCATGGTGGCATCAGACAACAGCGCGCGTGAGACCCCGTACGCTGCGAACTGCCAGATAAGCCTGCGCTCGTCTTCCAGCGTTGGTCGCGCAAGCCAGCGGCCGGGCTGCTCATTCATCTTGCGCACGTCCTGGTCTGGCACTGGGTTCGCAAGCGCGGGCGCTGGCGCCAACGCGATTGCGAGCGCAATCGCTGCTGTGAAACGACTCCGGGACGGCCCGGCACCCGAGCATAGAGTCACCCCGTCCACCCCGTTGATTCTCATGCTGCCTCCGACCCCGGTCGGGCATCCAATCCGAATCGCCCCGGATGCTAGATCGCTTCCACGCGGTGCGCCAACTGCCTCACCTGGGCTGTAAGGACAAAGCCTGGAGCGCGGTCTCCCGCCGGAGGCCGCGGGCCTCATGGCCGAACGCAAGGAGGGCCGTGCGAACGATGGCGAGGCCGGCTCGGTCGCCGATCGGTATAGCGCCCGCCGCCCCACGGGGCGAAAGTGGCGCCGCTGGCGCCCCGACCCGAGGTGGTGCGTCAGGTTTGACTCAGCGCCGGAGCGAGTCGCGACGCCTCCTCAAAACCCCACTCAAGTGGCTCTCCTGCCCGGCCGATACGGTCACGGGTCTCACCCCT
>DASYPD010000337.1:0-2914 GCA_036007005.1 Gemmatimonadales bacterium | reverse complement strand
CAGCGCCGATCCGGCGCGCACCCTGCTCGAGCTGCTCGATTCCGTCTGGCTCGATCCCGAGTTCCTCCTCGCGGTCCGCAACATCAAGTTCCGGGGCAGCACCGCGCTCGTCTCCTATGCGCTGGACGGTCTCCCCGAATTCCCCGGCTTGGAGGATGCTCCCTCGGTGCTGACCGGCACGCTGTCGCTGACCGGCTCGCTCGACGAGCTGGAGCGAGCCGCCGATGCCGCGAAGTACGGCCGCAGTTCGGAGCGCCCCCACGTGGAGCTGCGCGTCCCGACCTTGCGCTGGTCCGAGCTGGCGCCGGCCGGGAAGCACATCGTCGTGGCACGCGCCCAATGGTCACCCTACCGGTTGCGGGAGGCCGAATGGGATACGGAGCAGCGCGCTCTCCTGGGAGAGCGGGTGACCGCCGCCATTCAGGAACGGTCGCCCGGATTCGCGGCGCGGATTCTTCACCGCGAGGTGCTCGCGCCTTCCGATATCGAGCAGCGTTACGGCTGCACCGAAGGAGCGCCGACCCAGGGCGAAATGACTCTCGATCAGATACTCTTCATGCGGCCGGTGCCGGGTGCGTCCCGCTACGCCATGCCGCTCGCGGGTCTCTATCTGTGCGGCGCCGGATGCCATCCGGGTTACGGGATCGCAGGCGCCCCGGGGTGGCTCGCGGCCAAGCAGGTGCTCGCCGACCATTCTCGAGTCTAGTCGTTCCGAGCCCACTTTCCTCGGAGAGCGTCGCGATGCCTTTCGACATGAGCCTCGTTCAGCGTGGTGCCCGGCTGCGCCGCACCCCTTTCTTCGAAGCGACCCAGCGCTATGGGGCCAAGGGGTACACCGTCTACAACCATACGCTCTTCCCGATCTGCTTCGCCGACCTCGAGCAGGAGTACTGGCACCTCATCAATCATGTGACGCTGTGGGATGTGGGCGTTGAGCGCCAGGTCGAGATCACCGGTCCGGACGCCTTCGCGTTCGCGAACCGGCTGACCCCGCGCGACCTGGGCCGCTGCGCGGTAGGGCAGGGGAAGTACGTGGTGATCACCGCGGAGGATGGCGGCGTCGTGAATGATCCGGTGCTGCTTCGCCTGGGGGAGCAGCATTTCTGGCTGGCCCTCGCCGACAGCGACGTCCTGCTCTGGGCGCGCGGCGCCGCACTAAATTCGGGGCTGCGGGTCAGCCTGACCGAGCCGGACGTGTCGCCGCTCCAGGTCCAGGGACCCAGGGCCAAAGAGGTGGTGCAGGCACTCTTTGGTGACCGCGTGCTCGCTCTCAAATACTACTGGTTCCTGGAAACCTCCCTGGACGGTATCCCGGTCGTAGTAACCCGCACGGGCTGGTCGGGCGAAGTGGGCTACGAGATCTACTTGCGCGACGGAAGCCGCGGCGATGCGCTCTGGGAGCGCATCATGGACGCCGGTCGCCCCCATCAGATTCATCCGACCGGGCCGTCGGACATCCGCCGGGTCGAGGCCGGGATTCTCAATTGGGGGGCGGACATGACTCTGGAGGACAACGTCTACGAGGCCGGCCTCGAGTGGCTGATCGATGAGGGCAAGACCGCCGAGTACATCGGACGTGAGGCACTGCAGCGAATCAAACAGCAAGGTGTGACGCGCAAGCTGGTGGGCATCGAGATCGCGGGAGACCCGGTGCCCTTCAATCCCACCAAGTGGCCGGTCACGCAGGGAGGCCAGACCATCGGACGAGTCACCTCCGCCATCTGGTCTCCGCGCCTCAAGCAGAATTTGGGCTACGCCATGCTCCCCGCAGCCCAGGCGGCGCTGGGCAGCGCCGTGCAGGTCGAGCTTCCCGGCGGGGATACCCGGGCCGCCCAAGTGGTGGCCAAGCCGTTCGTCGATCCGAAGAAGGAGATTCCCAAAGCATGACTCCGCGCGGGTTACGCTTTCAGCAGACGGCCACGACCTACCGGCAGGGTTCGCTGACGCTGCCCCGCGAGTACTACACCGACCCGGCGATCCTGTACGAGGAAACCGAGCGACTCTTCGCACGACAGTGGAATTGCGTCGGGCGCGGCTCTCGAGTCGAGCAGCCGGGCGAGTGGTTTCTGGCGACTGTGGCGGGAGATTCCCTGATCGTGCTGCGGGACCGCCAGGGCGTGGTGCGCGCCTTCTTCAACGTGTGCCGCCATCGCGGGACCCGTTTGTGCGAGGCCGCCGCGGGTCGCTTCTCCGAAAGCATTCAGTGTCCTTATCACGCCTGGACCTATGCCACCGATGGGCGGCTCATCGGAGCGCCCCACATGCAGGACCTCGAGGATTTCGATCCCGCTGACTATCCGCTGCACCAGGCAGCGGTGGCCGAGTGGGAAGGCTTTCTGTTCGTGAATCTCGCGGAGCACCCGGTTCCCTTCCAGGAGGCCTGGGCGCCCATGCTGGGCCGGCTGTCTCGCTTCGGCCTTCGCGGGCTCTCGGTCGGGCATCGGGTCAGCTACGACATCCGGGCCAACTGGAAGCTGGTCTTTCAGAATTATTCCGAGTGCCTGCACTGCCCGATGATCCACCCGGAGCTCGCCGCGGTGCTGCCCTATCGCAGTGGCGCGAACGATCTGGTCGAGGGCCCTTTCCTCGGCGGCTACATGGAGATCACCGCGCCGCACCGGAGCGCGACGCTGAGCGGTCGCGCCTGCGGTCTTCCCGTGAGCGCGGCGTTGAGCGAGGCGGATCGCGCGCGGGGTTACTACTACTCGCTCAAGCCGAACCTGCTGCTCAGCATTCACCCCGATTACGTCAACTACTATCTGGTCCGGCCCCAGAGCCCGGAGCGCACCACGGTCGAATCGGAGTGGCTCTTCCACCCCGACAACGAGGGTCATCCCGATTTCAATCCGCACGATGCGATCGAGTTCTGGGAGATCACCAATCGGCAGGACTGGCACATCGTCGAGCGGAGCCA
>DASYPD010000336.1:0-11786 GCA_036007005.1 Gemmatimonadales bacterium | reverse complement strand
CTCGTCGGACACGCCCGACCCGGCGAAGAGCGCTTCCCCGACCTGAGCGAGGCGTACGACAGCGGGCTGCGTGGCGTCGCGCGCGCCGCCGCGCGCAAACTCGGCATCACGCTGGAAGAAGGGGTGTATGCCGCGCTGCTCGGGCCCAGCTACGAGACGCCCTCCGAAGTCAGGATGCTCGAGCGGCTGGGCGCCGATGCGGTCGGGATGAGCACGGCCCTCGAGGTGATCGTGGCGCGGGCCCTGGGAATGAAATGTCTCGGGTTTTCGCTGGTGACCAATCCTGCTGCCGGGATCAGCCCGACGCCTCTCTCGCACCGGGACGTCATGGCCGTCGCAGGAAAGGCGGGGAAAGAGCTGGTGCGGCTGGTGGAGGGAGTGCTCGCGACGCTGGAGTAGGCGTGGGGCGGCCTATGCTGAGTGGTCCAGCGGTCCTCGGCCCTTGCCTAACCCGGGCGCCGCCGCGATCGCGCGCTGCACGTATGCCACCGCATCGCCCACCGCCTCCGCGAGCGGCCGGCCCAGGGCCAGCCCGGCGGTGAGCGCGGCGGAGAGCGTACAGCCGGTCCCGTGCGTGGCGCTGGTCCGGATCCGCCGATGCGGAAAGCGCTGCACCCCGCCCGGCGTCATCAGCACGTCGAGCAGCGCCTCGCCCGGCAGGTGGCCGCCGGTTACCAACACCGCTGCCGCCCCCGCCTCGAGCAAGGCGCGGCCGGACTGCTCCATCGTCCCGGGGCTGTCGACGGCGAACCCCGCGAGGGCCGCCGCCTCCGGGAGGTTCGGGGTCACGACGGTCGCCAACGGCAGCAAACGGCTGCGCAGCTCTCGCTCACCCTCGGGATCGAGCAGCCGCTCACCCGACGAGGCGAGCAGGACCGGGTCGAGCACGTAGTTGCCGAGCTCGTAGTGCGCGATAGCCCGCGCCACCTCGCGCACCACCGCGGCGGTCGCCAGCATCCCCGTCTTGAGCGCGGCGGGCGGCAGGTCCTTCACCACGGCCGCGAACTGCGCGGCCACCATCGCCGGCGGGACCGGATGGACCGCATGGACCCCGCGAGTATTCTGCGCCGTGATGGCGGTGAGGACCGAAGTCCCGAAGACGCCGAAGCGCTGGAAGGTCTTGAGATCGGCCTGGATGCCGGCACCGCCGCCGGAATCGGAGCCCGCAATTGTGAGGGCGATCAGCATCGATGAGTCACTCGCTGCACACCTTGGTGCGAGACCTTCGCCTGCGCCGCGGCCGGGAGCGGCGCGGGCTCGCTCTGGCCGAAGGAGTCCGCCTGGTCGAGGAGGCGTTGGGCGCGGGAGTCACGATTCGTCACGTGCTCTGCAGTCCGGGGCTGGAAGCTACCCCGCGGGGTCGCGCCCTCAAAGCGGCTCTCGAGCGGAGCGGTCTCCCTCTCGAGCTCGTGAGCGAACGCAGCTTTGACGGGCTCGCGGCGACCGAGCATTCCCAGGGCGTGCTCGCCGTGATCGTGCCGCCGGTCTGGCGGCTGGCTGACCTTGTGCCGGCAGCCGGCGCGCCCGCGCTGGTGCTCGACGGGGTGCAGGATCCCGGGAACGTTGGCACTTTGGTGCGGACGGCCTTCGCGCTGGGTGCCGCGGGTGTCCTCGCCCTTCCCGGCACGGCCGAGCTCACCAATCCGAAAACCCTGCGCGCGACGATGGGAGCCTGTTTTCGGCTGCCCTGCGTCTCCCTGGACGAAGCGTCGCTGCAGCCGTGGGCGCGCCGGCACCGGATCCGCGTGTTACTCGCCGAGCCGGGTGGCGCACGCCCGCTGCCTGCCTCGGGCGCCGTAGCGCTGGTCGTCGGCAACGAAGCAGCGGGGATTCGTGCGTCGCTCCAGAGCTGGGCCGATGGCCGGGTGGGAGTCCCGTTGCGCGCGGGAGCGGAGTCGCTCAATGTCGGCGTGGCGGCGGGGATTCTGCTCTATGAGCTGACGCATGGTTGACGCCGCGCTGCTCGCGCTCCTCGCCGGACTCTTCGGCCTCCTGGTCGGGAGCTTCCTCAACGTCTGCATCGTCCGGCTTCCCGCCGAGCAATCGGTGATCACCCCGCGCTCCCGCTGCCCGAAGTGCGGCACGCCGGTCGCCTGGCACGACAACATCCCGGTGCTCTCCTGGCTGGTGCTGACTGGCAAATGCCGCAGCTGCCGGGCTCCCATCAGCATCATGTATCCGCTCGTCGAGCTCAGCGTCGGCCTGCTCTGGGTCTTCGCGCTGCTGCATTACGGCGTGAATCTCGCGGCGCTCAAGGCGGCGCTCTTCGGAACCCTGCTGTTCGGCATCGCGCTGACCGACGCGCGCGAATACCTGATTCCCAATGAATTCACCTGGGGCGGCCTCATCCTCGGGCTGGTGCTCAGTGCGGCGGGAGGACTCCACTCGGTGCTGCTCGCCCTGCTCGGCGCGGCGGTCGGCTTCGCCATCCTCTGGCTGGTGGGAACCATCGGGAAATGGATCTTCAAGGAAGAAGCGATGGGTGGTGGGGACATCAAGATGATGGCGATGGTGGGCAGCTTCGTCGGCTGGCAGGGCGTCCTGCTCACGATTTTCCTCGGCGCGCTCGCCGGCACCGCGATTTTTCTCCCACTCGCCGTGATCGGCAAGAAAAAACTGGTGCCCTTCGGTGTCTTTCTCGCCCTCGGTGCCGCGGTCACCTATCTCGTGGGACCCTCACTCATCCTCTGGTATCGTCGCTACCTCGGAGTCGGCTGATGCTGCGAACCCTGGGTGCCTTGCTCGCGTTGTTGCTCGGCTGCCGCGGCGCGCCGCCTGGCGGCAGCCAGGAAGCGGAGATCGTCCGGCTGGTGGATAGCCTGCGACCCGCCGTCGAGCGCGCGACCGGGCTCCGGTTTCGCGGCCCGACCCGTTCCGCGATGAAGAGCAGGGACGAGATGCGCGACTATCTGGTGGCCCGGCTGCGCGAAGATTTTCCGCCGTGCCGCGCAGAAGGCATTACCGCGGTCTACCGCCTTCTGGGCTTCATCCCCGACAGCCTGGACCTCAAATCCCTGCTGCTCGACCTCTACACCGAGCAGGTCGCGGGTTTCTACGATCCCGGCAGCAAGACGCTCTACGGCGTGCGCGGAGCCGATCCCGCCCAGCTGCGGCTGGTGCTGGCGCATGAGCTGGTGCACGCGCTGCAGGACCAGTACCTCCCGCTCGACTCGATCATGCGGGTCAAGGGAGATGCGGATCAGCAGGCCGCGGCGCAGGCCGTGCTCGAGGGCCACGCCACCCTCGCCTCGATCAAGGTGTTATTGCCGGGACAGGACGTCGTCGGTAACCCGCAGTTCTGGCAGATCTTCCGCGAGCAGATCAAGGCCCAGCAGACCGCCATGAAGGTCTTCGGCCGCGCTCCGCTCGCGCTGCGCGAGGAGCTGATCTTTCCCTATCTCAATGGCGCCGAGTTCATGCGCTGGTGGGACTCGACGCGAGCCGGCCAGCCGCTCCCCACCGTCGCCACGCTGCCGCGCTCCACCGAGCAGATCCTCCATCCCGCGCGCTATGCCGCGAGCGATGAGCCGCTGCCGCTCCGTTTCGCGGATTCCAGTGCCGACGTGCTCTATGAGGACACGCTCGGCGAGCTCGAGGTCCAGGTGCTCGCCACCGTGCTGCGGGGTGGCGGAGAGTTGCTGACCGAGTCGCCCGTCGGCTGGGGCGGCGATCGCTTCCGGATCTACCGCTCCGCGGGCGGGCCCGCGCTCGTCTGGTACAGTGGCTGGGACGATGCGGCGAGCGCGCGGCGGTTCCTGGGCGGGGTCGGGGCTCGGTTGCTAACCCGCGAGCGGGCAGGCTATCGCACCGCGGTCGAGCCGCTGCTGAACCCGGCCCGTCCCACCGTCCGGGTCGTGATCGCGCCCACCGGCTGGGGGAGCTGGAGCCGCTTGCCTGCTATCCGTTGAGCCTACTGGTCACTGGTCACTGGTCACCGGTCACTGAAACAATCTCGGCACGGCGTAGATCAGCAATCCCACCAGCCCGCCCACCAGCGTCCCGTTGATCCGCACGAACTGGAGATCGCGGCCCACCGCCAGCTCCATGCGCCGGGAAGTGGCCTCCGCATCCCAGCGGGCCACCGTCTGCGCGATGAGGTCGGCCACCTCGTGCCGGTGCTGCTCGATCACGTCCCCCACCAGTTCGATCGCGGCCGCCTCGATCTCTTCCAGTTGGCGCGGGTTGTCGAGCAGCGTCTGGCCGAACGCGCTCAAGCCCCGGGCCAGCGGGCCCGGTTCGCTGCCCTCGCTGCGGGTCGCATACCCCGCGACTGCCCGCCGCGTCGCATCCCAGACCCACGCAGTGAGCTCGGCGATCGCGGCGTCGGAGAAGACCTCTTCTTTGAGCGCCTCGGCCCGGGCGCCGGCCTCGGGAGAGTGCTGCAGCCGGTCGACGAACTCCTTGAGCGCCGTGTCGAACTTCGCCCGCAGCGGATGGGCCGGATCGCCGGTGATGTCGTGCAGCAGGTTCTCGATGGCGACCACGATGCGCTGGTAGATCCGCTCGTCCACCACGCCCGGCACCCACCAGGGGCTCGCCGCGCGCACCCGCTGCCGGATCAGCTCCCGGTTCTCGCTCACGGCCTGCGCCGCCAGCTTGATGGTCTGGTTGAGCAGCTCCTGGTACCGGTCGCCCGCCACCACGAGCGCAAGCGTCTTGCCTAACACGGGGGCCACTCGCGTGGCGCGGATGCGATCCCGCGCGCCCTGCTGGATCAGCTCCCGGATCTGCTCGTCCGGCAGGGCCTCCAGGGTCTTCGCCACCCCGCTCGCCACTTGCGAGGCCACCCGCTGGCCGTGCTCCGGGACGGCGATCCAGCGCGCCACCCGCTCGGCGATGCGCATCCCCCGCAGCTTGGCCGCCACCGCCTCCCGCGCCAGAAAATGCTGCTGCACGAAGTTGCCGATGATCCGGCCGATGCGGTCTTTCTGCCGGCCGATGATGGCGGTATGCGGAATCGGAATGCCGAGCGGATGGCGGAAGAGCGCGGTCACCGCGAACCAATCGGCGAGTCCGCCCACGACCGACGCCTCCGCGGTCGCGCGCACGAAACCGAGCCAGGGGTAACGCCCTTCGTACACGCTGGCGGCGACGAAGCTGGCCGCGGCAAATGTCAGCAGGCCGGTCGCCTTCTGCTTCATTGAGTCGAGCTGCGCCTGCCGCTCGGCGTCCTGCGGGCGTGGCGCGAAGGGAGACGGCGCGCTCATCCGCTATTCCACCGTCTTGTGGAAACGCCTCACGCTCAGCGCGATCAGCAGTAGCGCGAAGCCCACCAGCATCAGGCCCTCCTGCCAGAAGCTCTCCAGATCGGTGCCCTTCAGCAGAATGCCCCGCAGGATCCGCAGGAAGTAGGTCAGCGGCAGTGCGGCCCCGATCCATTGGGCCGGGGCCGGCATCGCCTCGCGCGGGAACATGAAGCCGGAGAGCAGGATGTTCGGCATGATGAACAGGAATCCGAGCTGCATCGCCTGCATCTGCGTGCGGACCAGGGTCGAGATGAAGAGTCCGATCGCCAGGCTCGCCACGATGAACGGCAGCGCCATGAGGTAGAGGGTAGGGAGGCTGCCCCGCATCGGTACCTGAAAGAGCAGCCGCCCCAGCACGAGGATCACCGTGATCTGCACGTACCCGACCAGCAGGAACGGAATGATCTTCCCGAGCATGAGGCCGGTCTTGCTGATCGGGGTGACCACCAGCTGCTCGAGTGTGCCCCGCTCGCGTTCCCGCACGATCGCGGTGCTCGCGATCACGATCATCGTCATCGAGAGCAGCACGCCGATGATGCCTGGCACGATGTACACCGCGCTCCGCAGCGTCGGATTGTACCAGGGGCGCACCCGCACCTCGACCGCCGCGGTGACGCCGCGCTCCGCGGCCAGCCCCTGGGAGAGCACCGCGCCGGCGAGCCCCGCGCCGCTGATCGCAGAGGAAGCGGCGAGCGGGTCCGCCGCATCGACGATCACCTGCGCCGTCGCCGTGTGGCCGCGCTTCAGCTCGCGCTGGAAGTCGGGCGGGATGACGATGCCCGCGCGCGCCCTGCCGCTGCCGACCCTCGCCGCCAGCTCCGTGCGGTCCTGCACCACGCCGGCCAGGTCGAAATTCCCGGTGTTCAGCATCGTCTGCACCAGCAGCCGGCTCTCCGGCGAACGCGACTCGTCGAGCACCACCGTGGGCAGGTGGCGCACCTCGGTCTGAATGGCGTAGCCGAACAGCACCAGCTGAATGGAGGGGACGCCGATCAGCACCCCGAGCGTCAGGCGGTCCCGTCGCATCTGGATGAACTCCTTGCGGAGCATCGCCCAGAAGGGCCAGCGGGAGAGTTCCGCGCGGGTCGTCACGCCGCGCTCTGCGCCTGCTCTTCGCGCCGCTGCAGCTCGATGAAGACGTCCTCGATCCGCGGCAATCCGAATTGCCGGGTGATCTCTTTCGGGGTGCCCTCGCCGATCAGGTGGCCGCGAGAGAGAAAAGCCAGCCGGTGGCAGAGCTCGGCCTCGTCCATGTAGTGCGTGGTGACCAGCACGGTCATGCCGGCGGCGGCACGCTGCCCGATCAGGTCCCAGAAGCGCTTCCGCGCCAGGGGGTCCACCCCCGCCGTGGGCTCGTCCAGAAAGACCAGCTCGGGGCGATGGGTCGTCGCGCAGGCCAGCGCCAACCGCTGCTTCCAGCCCCCCGAAAGCTTGCCGGCCAGCTGGCGGGCCCGCTCGTCCAGGGAGTATTCCGCGAGCTGCTCGGCCACCCGGCTCCTGCGCTCCTCTCCCGCGAGGCCGTACAGCCCCGCGTAGAACTCGAGGTTTTCCCGCACGGTCAGATCGTCGTAAAGGCCGAAGCGCTGCGACATGTAGCCGATCCGCCGCCGTACCTGTTCGGGAGATTTCACCACGTCGATTCCTACCACTTCCGCTTGGCCCGCGCTGGGCGGCAGCAGACCGGTGAGCATCCGGATCGTGGTGGTCTTGCCGCTGCCGTTGGGCCCCAGCAGGCCGAAGATCTCTCCGCGCAGCACGCGGAGATCGAGGTTTTCGACCGCGACGAGATTCCCGAAGCTCTTGCGGAGCCCGCGGGTTACGATCGCGTCCTGCGTCTGCCCGGAGTCATTGAGCGGGTTACTCATCGTTCCCCTACTCCCTGCCCCCTGCTCCCTGCCCCCTGATTGACCCGCACCCTCACCCACAGCCCCGGATGCGGCGCTTCCGCGGGATCGAGGAATTCGACCTTGACGCCGAACATGAGGTCCGCTCGTTCCTGCTCGCTGAGCGCGACGCGCGGAGTGAACTCCGCCTTGGGGTTGATGGCGGCGACCCGGCCCCGGACCGCGGCCCCGCTCTCCGGCACCACCTCGACCGGGGCGCCCACAGCGAGCCAGCTGACCACTGATTGCGGTATGAATACGCGGACGAAGGGGCGCCCGGTTTCGCCGATGGTGAGCACAGGCGCGCCGGCTCCCAGGACTTCGCCCGGCTCGGCGTGCCGGCCGAGCACGATGCCGGAGACCGGCGTGGTGAGCAGCAGACCCGACGCGCGGGCTTGCACCTGTTCCAGCGCGGCGCGCGCATCGGCGACCTCCGAGCGCGCCGCTTGAATCTGCTGGGGACGCGTGCCGGCGCGGGCCAGGTTCAACGCCTCTCGCGCCGACTTGACCCGTTCCTCGGCGACCCGGTTGGCCGCCACGGCGTCGTCGTACTGCTGCCGCGCGATGGCGTTGTCCTGCACCAGCGAGCGGGCCCGCTCCAGCGCCTTGGCGGTACGCGCCGCCTCGGCTTCCGCCGCAGCGACCTCGGCTTCGGCCGCCTTGATCTCCTGGGGACGCGAGCCGGCTTCGAGGTCACGGAGCTTGGCCTCCGCCATGGCCAGACGGGCGCGTTGCACGTCGAGCGTCGCCGGCAGCTCGATCTGCCCGAGCACGGCAAGCGTGTCGCCCGCCCGGACCTGGGCGCCTTCGTCCACCCGCACAGTGATCACCTTGGCGGGTGTCATCGCGGCCAGGTCCACCTCGTGGACCTCCACGGTCCCGCGAGCCTCGTAGGCATTCTTGGGAGCGCGCCCGCACCCAAGAACGACGAGGGCACAGCTGATAGCTGATAGCCGATAGCTGATAGCTCTACCCTCCCTCGCTCAGAGCCAACGCTCTCACCGCGAACTCACCGGCGTGGCCTCCAAACTCGCGGGCCCGGGCCCGGCTTACGCCCCGGGTTCCTTCCCCGAAGAAGATCCCGATCGCCGGGCGCGCGATCATGAAGTAGACCACCTGGGCGATCGTGCTCACCGCCGCGAAGCGTGGCTCGACCTCGCGCCGGAAGGACCCGTCCCGCTGGCCCTGCTCGATGACCGTGCAGAGGCGCTCGAAGAGTCCCGCGGCGACCTGGAGGATGATGTCCTGGGCGCGCCGGGCGTCGTGGTCGACCAGCTCGCGCACCAGCAGCTTGGGCGCGTTAGGGTGGCTGAGCAGGAACTCGACCTGCGCCCGCACCAGCCCGCGGATGGCGTCGGCCGGCCGGGTAGCGGCGTCGAAGGCCGCCCCGCCCCGCTCGATCATGCCGCTGACCAGGCGCTGCAGCACGGCGTGGTAGAGCTTCTCCTTGCTGCCGAAGTAGTAGTAGATGAGCGCCGGATTCTGTTTGGCCGCGGCCCCGATCTGCTGGATGGTGGTGGGACCGAAGCCCTGCTGGGCAAACAGATCCTCAGCGGCCTCCAGAATGGGGTCGCTGCCGGACCGGGGCGAGCGGGCGCGTAGCATCGTCTTAATTAACTAGTTAATCAAGTCGATTCCGGCAAGCCCGCCTCTCGCCGGGGCGCCGCACCACGCTTTCCCCGCATGGCCGCAGCTCCGCTCCCGATGGCGGAGTTGCTTCGAACCCCTAACTCCCCTATTTTCAGCGGCTTATGTTCGACGAGCTGTCCTCCAAGCTCAGCTCCGCGCTGCGGCAGCTCAGCGGCCGCGGCGTCTTGAGTGAGGCGGCGGTTCGCGAAGGGCTCCGCGAGATCCGCCGCATCCTGCTCGAGGCCGACGTCAGCTTCGAGCTGACCCGCGAATTCCTCGAGCGGGTGCAGGACAAGGCGGTGGGCCAGCAGGTGCTCAACTCGGTGCGGCCCGGCCAGCAGCTCGTCAAGCTCGTCTACGACGAGCTGGTCGCCATGCTCGGCGAGAAACAGGCCCCGCTCGCTTTCGCCAGCGTGCCGCCCACCGTGATTCTGCTCGTCGGCCTCCAAGGCTCGGGCAAGACCACCACCGCGGGCAAGCTCGCGAAACGGCTCAAGCTCGAGCAGAAAGCGCCCTTTCTCGTCGCGGCGGATATCTATCGCCCGGCAGCGGCCGAACAGCTGGAGACGCTCGCGAGGCAGGTCGAGGTCGGCAGCTACCGCGACGAGGCCGAGCGCGATGTCGTGCAGTTGGTGCAGCGGGGCATCGAGACGGGAGCCAAGGCCCGGGCGCGCACGGTTCTGGTGGATACCGCCGGCCGCCTGCAGATCGACGAGGAGATGATGGCGGAACTGGTCCGGCTCAAGGCGGCCACCCATCCGCACGAGATTCTCCTGGTGGCCGACGGAATGACCGGCCAGGACGCGGTGCGGATCGCGCAGGGCTTCCACGCCGCGCTCGGGATCACCGGTGTGATCCTGACCAAGATGGATGGCGATGCGCGGGGCGGAGCGGCGCTCTCGATTTATGGAGTAACCCGCGCGCCGATTAAGTACATCGGCACCGGCGAAAAGCTCGACGCGCTGGAGCCCTTCCATCCGGAGCGGATGGCGGGCCGGATCCTCCAGCAGGGCGACATCCTGAGTCTGGTGGAAAAGGCCCAGGCCACCGTCAGCGAAGCGGACGCTCAGCGGCTCGCGAAAAAGGCGGTCTCCCGGAAAGGCCTCGATCTCCAGGACTTTCTGACCGCCCTGAAGCAGATGCAGAAGCTGGGGCCGCTCAAGAACGTGCTGGGCATGCTGCCGGGCGTGAATTCCGCCCTGCTCAAGGGCGCCAACCTGGGCGACGACCGGCTCAAGCAGGTCGAGGCGATCGTGCTCTCCATGACGCCGGAAGAACGGGCCGATCCGGAGCTCATGTCCGGGTCGCGGAGATTGCGCGTCGCGAAGGGCTCCGGCCGCTCGGTGCAGGAAGTGAATCAGTTGCTGGCGCAGTTCAAGCAGATGCAGAAGGTCATGAAGGTCGCGGGCAAGCCGGGCGCGAAGCTTCCCTTCGGTCCCCGGTTTCCCGGCTCCTAACCCGGGAAGAAAGCCAGTCCCATGAGCACTCGCATTCGCCTCCGCAAGATCGGCCGCAAGAAACTGCCGCTCTACCGCATCGTCGTCGCCGACAAGGAATCGCCCCGCGATGGGCGCTTCATCGAGATCCTCGGCACCTACGATCCGAAGCAGCAAGGCGCCCAGAAGGTCGTGATCGATGTCGAGAAGGCCAGGCAATGGCTGGCCAAAGGCGCCACCCCCACCGACACCGTGGGAGCCTTGCTCAAGTCGGCCGGCGTCACGGGCCAGCCGGCGTAAATGCGCCAGGAGGAGGCGCGCCACCTGCTGGTGGGGCGGCTCCGCAAACCGCACGGTCTCAAGGGAGACTGTGCCGTGTTTCCGCTGACCGACGAGCCCGCGACGGTGTTCGCGCCGGGACGCGAGCTCTGGGTCCAGAATCTGGCCGGCGAGCTGGTGGCGGGCCCGCTCACGGTCGAGCGCAGCCGGTCCTATCACCGCGAGTGGCTGGTCGCGTTTCGCGACCATCTGCGGATCGAAGCGGTGGAGGCCTGGAAAGGGCAGTTCCTGTGCACGGAGACCGCCGCCCTCCGGCCCCCGGCGGCCGGTGAGGTATATCTCCATGAGCTCGCCGGCTTCGCGGTGCGCGATGGGGCGGGGCAACCGCTGGGACTGGTGACTCGCGTCGTGGATGCGCCGACTGGCCTGATGCTGGAGGTGCAGGGTCCCCTGCGGGAGTTCCTGCTGCCGTTCCGGAAAGAGTTCGTGCTCGAGCTGGATCGCGCCGGGCGAAAGTTGGTGGTGGATCTGCCGCAAGGATTGACCGAACTTTAGGAGAGCCACCGGTCACTGGTCACTGGTCACTGGTCACGGGTCACGCGGTCATGCTGAGCATCAATGTCGTGACGCTCTTCCCCGAAGCGCTGGCGCCGCTCCTCTGCACCAGCATCCTGGGACGGGCCGCCGAGCTCGGCCTGGTGCGCTACCGGCTGATTCAGCTGCGCGATTTCAGCCGTGACCGCCACCAGAGCGTGGATGACTATGCCTACGGCGGTGGCGCGGGGATGGTGCTCAAGCCGGAGCCGTTCTTCGAGGCGGTGGAGTCGCTCGGCCCCCGGCAGGGGCCGCTGCTGCTGCTCTCGGCGCGCGGGGTGCGCTTCGATCACGGACTCGCGGTGCGCTACTCGCTCGCCAGCGAGTTGACGCTGCTCTGCGGCCACTATAAGGATGTGGACCAGCGCGTCGTGGACGGACTCGAGGCCGAGGAGATTTCGCTGGGTGATTTTATCTTGAGTGGCGGCGAGCCCGCCGCCCTCTGCGTGATCGACGCAGTCGTGCGGCTCCTGCCCGGCGCGTTGGGCGATCATGAATCCGCCAGCAGCGATTCGCATTACGACGGGCTGCTGAGCCCGCCCAGTTACACCCGGCCTCCGGAATATCGGGGCCTCGCGGTGCCGGAGGTGCTTCGCTCCGGCAATCACGCGGAGATCGCCGCGTGGCGGCAGCGGGAAGCGGAGCGGCTCACCGCCTTGCGGCGGCCCGACCTCTGGGCCAGGTGGCATTCTGACGAAGGAGACGACCATGGATCGCGT
>DASYPD010000335.1:0-4631 GCA_036007005.1 Gemmatimonadales bacterium | reverse complement strand
AGCGCACCGTCTCCGCACCCGGCGCCGCCTCGACCCTGACCAACCCGTACAGCAAGTCTTTGCCAGCCCAATCCCAGAGTCGCAGTCCCCAGGCATACACTGGGGCACGGTGCCGCGAGCCCGGCCGGAAAATGTTGGAGCGCTGGCCAGCCGGCAGCTTGAGATAGGTCACCAGATCATCGCCCGCAAACGGCAGCGTGGCGTGACTCTTCGCGACGCCGATCATCCTGGGGTCGGCGGCCCAGGCGGTGCTCTCCGAGAGCGAGCCGTCCACCACCAGCCAGTGCGGCGCGGAGCGGCGATACGCGCCGCCGACCCGGCGCTCGAGCTCGCCTCGCGCGGCGTCCACCGCCACGCGCGCCAGTTCGAGATCACGGAGGGGGTGCACCGGCTCTTCGGTCGCGAGCGCGACGGTCGCAAGACCGTGGAGCGCTCCGCCAGCCGCGACCAGCACGTCCGGCCGGCCAATGGCAATCCGCCGCCGCTCGGCGAGCACGGTATGTGCTTCCCTCCCCACCCTCTCCCGAACCGCAGCGGCGACATCGGCCACCAGTAGTGGCGCGGCCCCCGCGTAGGCCACCACTTCATAGTGCTGGATGCCGTCGAGAAAGGCGACGGGACCTGGCCACGGCTCGGCGCCGCCCACTGAGCGCGCCGTGAGCGGCGCGGGCTCGACCAGCTCGGCCGGCACCACGCAGGCAGCTTCCGAACGGCCCTGGCTCGCTGGGGGGATCAGCGTCGCCGGCACCAGACCGGGAACTTGCGCGAGACGTCGCCTCAGCTGATCGAGGGCAGCAAACTCCAGCACCCGCGTTGCCACCGCTCAGTCGCCGAGGCCGCCGATGAAGCGGAGGATGCGATCCAGCGCCGCGCCGAGCTCGCGCTCCGAGACAGAGTAGCTCAGGCGCACCCAGCGATCGTCACCGAACGCCGCACCGGCCACCAGCGCCACGCCCTCCTTCCGGAGCAGGCGCTCGCAGAAGGTTTGTCCCGTGAGGGTAGGATCCGCGCCGAGCCCGTCCACTCGAAAGAAGAAGTAGAACGCGCCGTGCGGCTCGACGAATTCGATTCCGGGCGCCTCATCGCGGAAGCGTTGCACGACCAGGTCGCGGCGACGAGCGAAGGCGGCGACCATCCGCTGCACGTCGGCTTCGACTTCCGGATCGTTGAACGCGGTGACGGCGGCCCATTGCGCCGGATGATTGGCCCCCGAGGTGATGTGGGACTGGAGATTGGCGATCGCCTTCGCGACATGCGACGGAGCCAGCGCGCAACCGATCCGCCAGCCGGTCATTGCATACGCCTTGCTCGCTCCGGTAATGAGTACCAGGCGTTCCAGCTCTTCGTCCGGCAGATCGAGGAAGGAGGGCGCCGAGCCTTCGCCGTAGAAGATGCGGCGGTAGATCTCGTCCGCGATGATCCAGACTTCGTGCCTTCGGGCCCAGGCCGCGATCGCCTTGAGCTCGCTCAGCGTGTAGACCGCGCCGGTGGGATTGCAGGGCGAGCAGAGGATCAGCCCGCGCACCAGCTTGTCGGTGTGCCGCTCCAAGTCGTCCGCACTCACCTTGAGGCCCCAGTCGGCCGCGCCGGGGATCAGCACCGGCTCCGCGCGTGCAAGGTGGACGATCTGCGGATAGGACACCCAGGCGGGAATAGGGACCAGCACTTTGTCCTTCGGCCCGAACAAGCTGAAACAGGCGTTGAAGAGCGCCTGCTTGGAGCCCGAGCTGACCACGATATTCTCCGCGTGCACCGAACGCCCGCCGGAAAGACGCGACAGGTTCTTGGCGATGGCCTGGCGCAGCTCGCTCAGTCCGTTGTTCGGGGGATAATGGGTGTAGCCGTGCTGAATCGCGAGAATTCCCGCCTGCGCGGCGGGCGCGGGAGTTTCGAAGTCCGGCTCGCCGGCGCCCAGGTCGAGAATGTCTTCCCCAGCGGCCTTGCGTTGTTTGGCCTCCGCACTGACCGCCATCGTCTCGGACGCGCGCAGATGCGAAAGATTCGCCGACAGCGGGTCGGGCAACCGGATCACGCGCGTCATGGCGTGAAGAATAACCAGTTGCTACGTTTCCGGCCCGGCAATTCTGCCGCTATTTGACAACCGAGGCGCCCCGTGTCGGACCCGAAGCTCGCGGAGACCGTCGCGTCTCGCGGTAACAACCTCGTGCTCATCGCACCGCCCGCGCCGAGCCTCGCGCGGCCCTTGCTCGCGGGCCTTTTGGCCCGACACCGGAGCGAGCCGGGCGCTCGTTCGCTCGCGCTGACTCCCCCCGAAGCGGTGGACGAATGGGCCCGCGTCGCGGCGGAAGTCGCCGGCAGCAGCGGGCAGCGCGTGGCGGGTGTCCAGACGGCGGCCCGCCTGGCGCGGCTGCTCCACACCGAGGATATCGCCGTTCTCTTTGCGTCACCCGAGACGGCCCATGAGCTGGTCCGGCGCTCCGCGCTCAAGCTCGACAGCCTCGCCGCCATCCTGCTGCTCTGGCCGGAGGCCTACGGCGAGGCGCTCATCGACAGCTTGCTGCAGGACGTTCCCAAGGAGACCCAGCGCCTCGTCGTGACCGCCGACCCCCTGGGCTCGGCTTCCCTCATCGAGCGCTATTGCTGGCGCGCACCGGTGAGCGACCTGCTTGGCCCTGAGCCGCTCTCTCCCCCGCCGACCGTGCGCAGTGTGCCCACCTCCTGGAGCCGACGCGCCCACACGCTGCTCGATCTGGTAGAGCAACTCGATCCCGCCTCCCTCGCGGTGAGTGTGAGCGATCTCTCCGAGCGCGGCGAGATCGAGCGCGCGCTGGCCACTGCGGGAGTCAACGCAACCATCGGGAGTGACACCCTATCGGCTGAGTTGATCGTGGCCTATGACCTCCCCGCCCCAGGCAAACTGCGCGAGCTGGCTGCCGCGGGAGACGTCGTCCTGCTGATTCCACCGGGGACCGAGGGATATGTCGCGCGCCTCGCGCCCCAGCGGAGGCCCTTGCATTCCCTCGGTGCGTTGCAGGTTGCGCAGGCCGGAGTGGCCCGCGACCGCCGCAGCATTGTCGAGACGATCGAAGCGGGCTCCAGGACAGGAGCTTACGCCGCGCTCGCGCCCCTGTTCGAGCGCCACGAGGCAACCGCGATCGCGGCGGCGCTCTACGACCTTTGGGAGCAAGCCCGAACCGCTCGCAGCCAGCCGGCGACGACGGCCCGGCCACCGCAGGCCTCGGTCCAGCTCTGGGTGGGCATCGGCAAGCGCGACGCGGTGACGCCGCACGATCTGGTCGCCACTCTGCTGAGGGACTGCGAGGTCCCCAAGGATTCGATCGGCAAGATTGAAATCCGGGAGAGCTTTGCCTTGGTGCAGCTCGGCGCGGCGGTCGATGCGGAGCAGATCGCGGACAAGTTGACGGGGAAGACCATCCGGAAGCGCAGGCTGGTAGCCCGCGTCGACAAGGGGCGGCCGGCAAGACGGTGAGCGGTGAGCGGTGAGAGGTAAGCGGGCTCTCCCACCCCGCTCACCGCTTACCGCTCACCGCTTACCGCTCACCGCTTCTTGTTCAGCAGATCGCGGAGGGGCTTCCCCGGCCGAAAGATGGGTGCCGTGCTCGCCTTGATGGCAATGGTGCGGCCGGTGCGAGGGTCGCGGCCGTTGCGTGCCGCGCGACTCTTGGTCTCGAAGTGGCCGAAGCCGGTGATCTGAACCCGTCCCCCCCGGCGCAGCTCGGTGGGAAGGATTCCACTCGCGCCGAAGAGCGTGTCGACGACCGCGAGCGCCTTGGCGCGGGAGACGGCGAGCCGTGCGGCCAGCTCATCCACCAGCTCGTGCTTCGTCATCGCCGCCTCCCGCCGCGCCGGGGTCGTCCGTCGAGCGGCGGAATATGCGAAGCTGATATCAATGCGCAAGAGCGCGAGCCAATGCTTGACCGGCTTCCCGCCTGCCGCTATCGTCGAAGACCCCGGACTGCGCTTCCACGAGCTTCAGGATCATCCGGATGTACAACCCGGCGCGCCCAGGAACCATCGAAGTCATTGCCGGCGTCATGTTCAGCGGCAAGAGCGAAGAGCTCCTCCGCCGGGTGCGCCGGGCCCTCATCGCGCGCCGGAAGGTGCAGGTCTTCAAGTCCCACCTCGACGATCGCTACGGCGGCAGCTATCGGGTCTCCAGCCACAGCGGCATCGAGTTCGAGGCGATCCCCGTCGACAATTCCGCCGAGATCATCCGGCAGACCCGCCCCGATACCGAGATGGTGGCGATTGACGAGGCGCAGTTTCTCGACCAGGATATCGTGGACGTGGTGACGGCGCTCGCGTCGCGCGGGGTGCGCGTGCTCGTGGCGGGTACCGACACCGACTTTCGGGGTGAGCCGTTCGGGATGATGGGCCACCTGATGGCGATCGCCGAGCAGGTGGACAAGCTGAGCGCGATCTGCGTGGTTTGCGGCGATCTCGCCTGCCGGAACCAGCGCCTGGTGGACGGCAAGCCGGCGCGCTGGGACTCACCCACGATTCTGGTCGGGGGAAGCGAGGCGTACGAGGCACGCTGCCGCCGCTGCCACCGGGTGCCGCGAGAGAATGAGGATCAGACGGCACTCCTTTAAGTGAGCGGTGAGCGGTGAGCAGTGAGCGGGCCACAACCCATCCACCCCCGCTTACCG
>DASYPD010000334.1:0-1634 GCA_036007005.1 Gemmatimonadales bacterium | reverse complement strand
CTCAGAGCGAACACGCCGAGCCCGCCGAACCACTCGAAGAACGATAGGATAGAGCCCTTCGAGGCGGAGATTCCCTTGGCCGACATCAAGAATGCACCCCCAACTCACCCTACTTTCCCTGAAATCCGTCCACCAGCTTCCGGCTGCCAGCTCTTCCGGCTGGCAGCTCGAGCTGCCGCTCTTATACCTTGGGGTGATTTCGGGCGTCAGCCGGTGATTGCTCACACCCGTGGTCAAGATTGCTCACGCAGACGCCGTCCAACACCGGGTTATTGGAAGCGCTGCGGAGCTGGGACCTGTGTCGGCGCGGCGACCGCCGGCAGAGCGCTTGGACCGCCGGTGCGCACCGGCGATAGACCCGCGGGAACCCCTTCCGGCACGGCTGGCATCGCCAGGTACGCGTCGATGCTTTCTTCGATCTCGCGGGGGAAGCGCGGCACCGGCCCTGCCATCTGGTCCTTGTAGACGCGGAGCATGATCTCGCGGAAGATCGGCAGGGCGGTGCGCCCTCCGGTCTCCTTTTCCCCCAGTCCACGGTTGTCGTCGAAGCCGATTCGGACCGCCACCGTGATGCCCTGCGGACCGTAGGTGGACCCCACGAACAGGGCGTCGCGGAAGTCGCTCGTCGTCCCGGTCTTTCCCATCACCGGGATCGGGAAGTCGCGGCGGTCCAGGCTGTGGCCCGTGCCGCTCGGGAGGCGGATCACGCCGCGCAACCCCTCCTGGATCAGGCTGAGGCCGGCGGAGCTGATCTTCCGCCCGGTCGGGGGCGACTGGTATAGCACCGTGCCGGCACCGTCCACGACCCGATCGATGATATGGGGGTCCGCCGAAACACCGGAGGCCATGGCGCGATAGGCGCCTGCCAGCTCGAGCAGCCGCACCTCCGACGCTCCAAGCGCCGTGGTGAAGTAGGGCTGCAGCGGGGTCCGGATCCCCATCTCCCGGGCAGTCTGAAACATTCTTTCGAGGCCGATCTCGCGGGTGATCGACACGGCTACCGCGTTGCGGGACTCCGCCAGGGCCAGGCGCATCGCGATGGGACCCTTGAAGCGGCCGTCGTAGTTGGAGATCCACTTCAGCCCGCGATCGCCCCCCATGGACACTGCGATGGGCTCGTCGAGCACCGTGCTGTCGAGGTTCAGGCCTTCGCGGAACGCGGCCAGGTAAACCATCGGTTTCCACGCCGAGCCCGGCTGCCGCAGCGAGCCCGTCGCGCGGTTGTAATCGGAGTAGTGTGTCGTGCGGTCCTTGTAGACCCGCCGGCCGCCGGCCTCCGCCAGGATCGCGGCGTTCGCGTTGCCGAGCACCACGACCGAGCCCTGGATCAGGCCCTTCGCGCGGGGGTGGCGCTTCTCGTACAGACCCAGGCCGTTTTCCAGGGCTTCGTTGACCACGGTCTGCACCCGCTTGTCAATCGTGGAACGGACCGAGATCCGTCCCTGGACGAGGTCCTCGACCTCGAAGCGCCCCCCGCTCTGCTGCTTGATCTCGGCGAAGACACTCTCGATCGCCGCGGGGGCGTGGGTCTTGACGGCGTCATGGCCCGCAACGCGGACCGGCTCGGCCTGGCAGCTCTGCGCGAGACTCCGGGAGATGTAACCGTTGCGCGCCATCAGCGCCAGGATCTGGTT
>DASYPD010000333.1:0-3213 GCA_036007005.1 Gemmatimonadales bacterium | reverse complement strand
CGGCGCGATCGCGATCTGGACCCGTTGACGGTGCTCCGCCCATTATTCCGGATCTCGGTCGCTCTAGTTTCACTGATCATCTGTCGCGGGGTGTTTGTGCCCGCCACTTGCCAAACTCCGGCAGCGGAGATCCGCGGCTCGGTGGCGACCCCTACCGGCCATCCGGTTCCCGGAGCTGAGATCACGGTCCTCGGCGATTCGGTCGCTGCCCTCACCGATTCCCTTGGCCAATTCGTGCTTCGAGGTTTCCCCCTAGGAGAGCACGTAATCCGGGTACGCCGGATCGGCTTCCGGGCTCAGTATCTCGGGATCAACCTGCGCGCCGGAGCGCAAAAAGAGGTCACCATCGCCCTCACACCAGGAGTGTACGAGCTTCCCGAGCTTGCCGTGACCGCGCGACTGGCCAAGCCCATCGAGTACGCCTGGACCACCAAGTATGACGAGTTCTTCCGGCGCAAGCTGGTCGGACTGGGGCGCTACATCAGCCGCGAAGAGCTCGACAAGAAAGGGGCTTCGCATACCTCGGAGATCCTGCTAGGCGTGCCCGGCGTTCGAGTGTTCTTCGGGGCACCTGGCATTTCGCCGGATGTGATTCGGTTTAGTCGATGCATGTTGCCGGGGGATCGAATCAGCGTTTGGGTAGACGGCTGGGAGCTTCAGACTAACCCGCATGATCCCGAAAGCGTCGGCCAATTGCTCGAGCGCATCCATCCGCTCAGCATCGAGATGATCGAGGTCTATTCTGGTCCTGCACGAATGCAGGCCGAGTTCGGCAACAGTTGCGGCACGATCGCAATCTGGACCCGCTGAGTCTCGAAGGAGAACAGTCGCTAACCAATGAGCTGCCCCAAGGTTCGGATCACTGCCCATCTTCTCTTACTGATCCTTTGCCAGGGGGGCTTCGGAGTCCCAGCGGCCGGGCAGTCACCTGTAACCGCGGAAATCCGGGGCTTGGTCCGAACTCTCACCACGGTTCCCATATCAGGCGCAGAGGTCTCGACCCTCGGCGACTCGCTCTCGGTCTTCACGGATTCGAGCGGAAGGTTTGCCTTACGGGGCATTCCCCCTGGAGTCCATGTCGTGCGGGGTACGTCGCATCGGCTACCGGGCGCAATACCTCACCGCGACCCTCGCCGCCGGAGATCATAAGGAAGTCACGATTGCCCTCACACCAGGAGTGTACGAGCTGCCCGAGGTTGCGGTAACCGCGCGATTAGCCAAGCCCATCGAATACGCCTGGACCACCAAGTACGACGAGTTTTTTCGGCGGAAGCTGGTTGGACTGGGGCGCTACATCTCGCGGCAGGACATTGACAAGAAGGCCGCCGCGCACACCGTGGAGCTTCTCCTTGGCGTACCCGGTGTCAGGGTGTATTTGGGAATGCCGGGAGTTTCACCTGACAGAGTGAAGTTCAACGGGTGCGCTGGCCAGCTCAGCGTCCCCCAGGTCAGCGTTTGGATCGACGGCTGGGAGCTTCACCCCACCGCGAGCAGTCCCGAAGAAGTGGCAGAGTTGCTCGAGCGCGTGAATCCGCTCACGATCGAGATGATGGAGGTTTACACCGGTCCTGCAAGGATGCAGGCCGAGTTTCGCGGCAATACCTGCGCTACGATCGCGATCTGGACCCGCTGAGCTACGGGGTGTCAGCCCGCGTGTGCACCCGCTCGAGCACCTTTGCCGCCGCACAACGTCCGATCGCCTTACCCCCCTCGTTGCCCATGTTGTAATGGATCCCGGCGTAAAGCCGGGACATGGCGGCCTCATCCGCCGCGGCCTGGAAAGAGGCGAACCGTCGCACCTTGTGGCCGAGGGCGAGGTTGGTGCTGTCATCAAAGGCCACTTCACCCAGGAGCGCCGTGAACATGCCGGCCGCCGCGGCAGACTGGCCCGAGTGACCGGAGGGATATTCCGGAAAGGAGGGCGTGGTAATGACCGTGCGCCAATTGGGATCGATATAGCGGCGGATATATGTGTAGGGACGGATCAGGTCGCGGCGATACTTCTCGTGCCAGATGCCGATGAATGCGTCGGCCTGGGCGAGGGTCCCTAACACGAACAGCTCCGCGGCGCGTTCGGTGGTCAGGTGAAGCTGGCTCACCATCTGGCTCCCGATGCTGAGCCAGTGCCCGGTTGGAGTCCCGCTCTGCCCGGGATTGTCGGCCCAGTACAACACAGTCTCGCGCTGCTCATCGGTCAGGGTCTTGCTGATCTCGTAATCTTTCATCGCCTCCGCGTAGAAGGGGGACGACTTTGCAGTCGAAAAATCGGCAGGGGGCGGGGGAGCACATTCGTCAGGAGCCCGCATGACGAACGGGCGCAACGTGCCCCAGTATGGCTCGGTCGCCCCGGTGGGATTGATGGCCTTGAGGGTTTTGAGCGTGGTGGATTTCGGACGGTTGACCACCAGGGTGCGCTCGCTCGCCGCAGCGGGACGAAAGCTCGCCGAAGGGTTGTCGAGCGCCACGACGTCCGTCGCGGGCGAAAGATTCTGCGCGACGTAATCGTTCTCCGGCGTGTCGTTCACCCAGTATTGCGGACCTGCCAGCGGCTTCCAGGCCATGCTCCGCGTTTTCTCGAATCCGTCGCTGGCGGCCCACGCCAGGATTGCGCGCCCGAGCCGCACCCCGAGCAGCCTCGAACGCTTCTGGACATCCAGGGGGATGCGCTGAGCGAGCCGGGCCTTGGTGAGTGAATCCGTCAGGCTGGCAAGGGCAGCCTTGGTCCCCGGCAGGCCATCCGCAAAGAGCGAATCGAGAACCGTCTTCTCCGACGCCAGCGCCACCAGCACGGGGTCGTGCACCAGCGGACCTGCTTGGGGCAGCGAATCGAGCCCATTAAGCTGGCCGGCGAGCGAGCGCAGGGCTGGGGTGGAACTGGCGACGCCCTCATAGAGCGCGACGGAGGCGTAGGCCAGGACCCGGGCGGCGACCGGCGGAGAGATCCGCTCGGCACGGATCAGGCCGTAATAATTCTGCATCCACTCCGCAATCATCCGTGGATCGGAGGGCGGCAAGGCTCGTGAACAGCCGGAACCCAAGAGGGTGAGGGCGGCGATAAGCCCTAAGCGACGGGGGTTGTAGTGTGGCATTATTCCTCGGAAGGCGTTGCTTGCCTCCGAGAAATGTAACTCCGCACCCTGCCCTCAAGCTCCCGCTGACTTTGTATTGCAAAGTACTTGACAGAACCGCAGCACTCCCTTATTCTTGCGGCAT
>DASYPD010000332.1:0-2607 GCA_036007005.1 Gemmatimonadales bacterium | reverse complement strand
GGCCCTTCCCACCGTGCTGCTCGGTCAGCCCTGAAGCTTATGGGACCTTGCTGGTCCGGAACTCCTGCAATCGGGCCGAGAGGAATGCCGTCGCTTCGTCCAGCAGGTGCGGATCCTCGAGGTCGATTCCGAAGGCCTGCTGCCAGCAGGGCGCTGACGAGGACCAGCAGCCTCCGACCGGCTCTCAGCCTCCGCGCAGCGCCTCAGTGGGACTCACCGCCATCGCGCGACGGGCGGGAATCCAGGAGGCCAGCGCCGCCACGCCGGCGAGCAGCAGTGCCACCGCCACCAGGGTGAGCGGATCGCTGACCCCGACGTTGACCAGCATCGCGCGGATGAGCTGTCCGGTCGCGAGCGTTGCCAGGAGCCCGATCGCGAGTCCGGCGCCGGTAAGCCGGAGCCCCTCCGCGATGATGAGCCCGAGCACCGATCCGCGATCCGCGCCCAGCGCCTGGCGCAGCCCGATCTCGTAGGTGCGCTGGGTCACCCCGTAAGCGATCACGCCGTAGATGCCGAGCCCCGCGAGCAGGAGCGCGAGCCCCGCAAACCAGCCGAGCAGCAGGGTGGTGAAGCGCCGGCTGGCAAGCGCCGTCCCCATCACCGTCTCCATCGAGCGCACTTCGGAAACCGGAGCGCCCGGGTCCAGCTCGCGCATTAGCTTGCGCAGCGCGAGCTCCATCGCCTCAGGGGCGCGGGTCGTCTTGACCGCGAGAGTGATCTGGCGCGGGGTGAAGTAGGCGGACTTGCCGGCCTGCGCATAGGGGAAGAACATCGTGGGCGGCACGCTCTTGCCCACGCCGCGCGAGAGCATGTCCCGCGCCACCCCGACGATCGTCACCCAGGGCGACGTTTCGTTGAACATCTTCAAGGTGTGTCCCACCGGATCCTGTCCGGGCCAGTGCTGCTTGGCCATCGCCTCATTGATGATCGCCACGGGTGGGGCGCCGTCCCGGTCCTGCTCGGTGAACGCCCGGCCGCGCAGGATCTGGACGCCAAGCGTCCTGAAGTAACCCGGGGTGACCTGCTGGGGATCGGCGCTGGGCGATTGCGCAATGTCCTTCACCACCCGTCCGTCAAGGAGAATCGACCAGCTCCCCCCACCTCCCACCACCGGCGTCCATCCCATGGTCCCGGCGTTGACCACGCCGGGCAGCGCCCGGACGCGTTCCTCCAACTGCTGCACCAGGCCCACCGCCTTGGCATCCACCTGGTAATTGAGCGGCGGCAGATTGATGCGCGCCGTGAGGATCCGCTCCGGGTCGAAGCCGAGCTCCACCTGCTGCAGGCTGTGCAGGCTCCGGACCAGGAGGCCGGCGCCGCTCAGCATGACGACCGCGAGCGCCACCTCGCCCATCACCAGCGCACGGCGCATCCGGCTTCCTCCGCGAGAGGACGAGCTCCGGAAGCCATCGCGGAGCGCCGCGGCAGCGCCGCCGCGCGCCGCCCGCAGCGCGGGCAACAGCCCGAAGAGCAGCCCGGTGCCGAGCGAAACGGCGAGGGTGAAACCCAGCACCGGGGCATCGAGCCGCACGTGCTCGAGCCGGGGCAGGGTGGCGGGGGCGAGGCGCAGCAGCACGCGCACGCCGCCCCAGGCCACGAGGAGCCCTAACCCGCCACCCAGCAGCGCCAGGAGTCCCGCTTCGTTGAGCTGCTGGGCGACCAAACGGCGCCCGGTTGCGCCGAGGGCGGTGCGGATGCCCAGCTCGCGGCGGCGCGTCTCGCCACGGATCAGCAGCAGGTTGGCGACGTTGGCGCAGGCGATCAGCAGCACGAAGCCCACCGCGCCGAGCAAGGTGACCAGATAGGGACGCGCGTTGCTGACGACCCGATCCTGGAGGAGCTTCACCTCCGCGACCAGCGGTTTGTCGGGCGAGTAGGTCTCAGGGAAGTCCCGCGGCCAGCGGCGTGCCAGCAGATTCGCCTCGCTGTTGGCCTGCGCGGCGCTGGCCCCCCGGCGCAGCCGGCCGACCAGCAGCAGATAGTGGTTGTTACGGGTCCACAGCGAATCGTAGTTGAGCCGGAGCGGGAGCCAGAACCCGGTCCCGGCCGCGGGGAATTCGAAGCTGGCGGGCATGACCCCGATGACCCGGCGCGGGATTCCGTTCAGCCGGATCTCGCGGGTCAGAATCTTCGGGTCGGCCCCGAACTGGGTGCGCCAGGCGGCTTCGCTGATGACGAGCACCGGGGAGGGCACCTGCGACGGCTGCTCCTCGTCGGGCGCATAGGTCCTGCCGAGCAGCGGATCCACGCCGAGCACCGCGAAGAATCCGTCGGATACGCGCGCGCCGGTGAGCCGGACCGGCTCCTCGTCTCCGGCGAGATTGGCATCGTATCCGGTATAGGCCGCCAGGCGCTCGAGCGGCCGTACGTCGCGCCGGTAATCCCGGAATTCCGGCTCCGAGACGCTCCAGTACGGCTCCTGGTGCCGGAAGTCCACGATGGCGTCCGGGTCGCGGAACGGAAGCGGCCGGAGCAGCACTCCGTTGACAACGCTGAAGATCGCGGCATTGGCGCCGATGCCGAGGGCGAGGGTCAGGAGAACGACCGCGGTGAAGCCGGGGGTCCGGGCCAGTCCACGGAGCGTCAGACGGAGGTCCTGCAGCAGGC
>DASYPD010000331.1:0-10898 GCA_036007005.1 Gemmatimonadales bacterium | reverse complement strand
GAAGGACCGGCCGCGCGTTCCAATTGCGGCAGCACTGGTAGCAAATTTGCTCACCACCGCCGGCGCGGATCGTATCCTGACGATGGATCTGCATGCGGCGCAGATTCAAGGGTTTTTTGACATCCCGGTGGACCATCTGTACGCGGCGCCGGTCTTCACCAATCACTACCGGCAGAAGGGCCTGAAGAATCTTGCCGTGGTGGCCTCCGATGTGGGGGGCGCGAAAATGGCGCGGGGCTACGCCAAACGGCTCGATGCCACGTTTGCGATCATCGACAAGCGGCGCACCGCGCCAAACGAGGCGGAGGCTGTGAATGTGGTGGGGGACGTCGAGGGCCGCGACTGCATCGTCCCGGACGATATGATCGATACCGCGGGGACCATGGTCGAGGCCGCCAACGCGCTCAAGCGGCTGGGCGCCGGCGACATCTACCTCTGCGCAACCCACGCGGTGTTTTCGGGCCCCGCCGTTCAGCGGCTGAGCGAAGCCCCGGTGGTGGAAGTGGCCGTGACGAATACGATCCGGCTGCCGCCCGACAAGCAGTTCGACAAGCTGAGAATACTCTCTATCGCCGGGCTGCTCGCCAAGGCGATCGGCTATACCCACAGCGATCAGTCGGTCAGCTCGCTGTTCGATTGACGGAAAGGTCCGACTCATGGCACGCCAGGCGACCCTCCAAGCCTCCTCCCGCGGCCGCTCCGGCAAGGGCGCCGCGCGCTCGCTCCGCCGCGAGGGCAAGATCCCCGCGGTCATCTATGGCCGGGGGCGCGAGCCGGAGGCGATCGCGGTCGATACGACCGCGCTCACCCGCCTGCTCACCGAGATCGCGGCGGCCACGACGCTGGTGGATGTCAGCGTCGAGGGTCGCAGCCCGGTCAAGGCGCTCATTCGCGAAATCCAGCGCAACCCGGTCCGTCCCGCCGACATCATTCATCTCGATCTCTACGAGGTGCGTGCCGGCGAGAAAATCACCGTGGAAGTGCCAGTCCATTTCGTCGGGGTGCCCGAGGGCGTCCGGAATTTCGGCGGGGTGCTCGATCAGACCACCCACGCGTTGCAGGTCCGGGTGGTCCCGGCGGATATCCCCGAGCAGCTCGAGGTGGACGTCACCGCGCTCAACATCGGCCAGTCGATCCACGTGGGCGAGCTCCAGTTCCCCGGGCTGGAGATCATGACCGACGCGCGGGTAACGGTCTGCACCGTGGTGGCACCGCGGGCGGAAGAGGTGGTGGCGCCGACGCCTGAGGCCGAGGTCGTGGCGGAGCCCGAGCTGATCCGCAAGCCGAAGGAAGAGGGCGAGGAAGGCGAGGAGGCGGTGGAGGGCAAAGCCAAGGCCGAAGCTGCGCCCAAGGGCAAAGGCAAGGAGAAGGAGTAGGCCCTGCGCATCATTCTGGGCCTGGGGAATCCCGGTCCCGAATACGAGGAGACCCGCCACAACGCGGGCTTCCTGCTGGCCGACCGGCTCGCGGAGCGCTGGGAATTCGGAGCCTTCCGCCGCCGGGGTGCCGCGCGCGTCGCTCAGGGAACACGGGGAGCCGACGCGGTCCAGCTCATCAAGCCCCAGACCTACATGAACCGGAGCGGCGCCGTCCTGGCGCCGTTTCTCGCGCAAGCCGACTTCGATCCCTCGCGTGATCTGCTGGTCCTGGTGGACGATGTCGCGCTCGACTTCGGCCGTTTTCGCCTGCGGGGCGCGGGCAGCGCCGGAGGACACAACGGACTCAAGAGCATCGAGGCAGCGCTGCAGCGGCAGGACTATGCGCGGCTCCGTATCGGGGTGGGCCCGCGTCCCATGGATTACGATGATCTGGCCGACTACGTGCTCGACCGCTTCACAGCGGAAGAAGGGGAAACCCTCGAGCGGCTGCTCGATCCGATGGGCGAGGCGGTGGAGTGCTGGCTGGATGAGGGAATCGAACGAGCGATGAATCGGCACAATCCCAGGCGATCCCCCGATCTCCCTGATCCCCTGATCCCCTGATCCCCTGAACCCCTGATCCCGTGCTCAGACTCGGCATCGTCGGCCTCCCCAACGTCGGCAAGTCCACGCTCTTCAACGCGCTGACTGACGCGAAGGCGGCGGTGGCGAATTATCCCTTTGCGACCGTCGAAGCCAACACGGGCAGCGTGCAGGTGCCCGACTCCCGGCTCGACGCTATCGCGGAGCTGGTAAAGCCCAAGCGCACGGTGCCCGCCACGGTGGAGTTCGTGGACATCGCCGGGTTAGCCCAGGGAGCGAGCCGCGGCGAGGGACTCGGCAATCAGTTCCTCGGCAACATCCGCGAGGTAGACGCGATCGTGCACGTTATCCGCTGCTTCGAGGATCCCGACGTCCAGCACGCCCTGGGAGGAATCGACCCGGTGCGCGACCGCGACATCATCAATCTCGAGCTGGGCCTCGCCGACCTGGCCGTGGTCGAGAAGCGGCTGGAGAAAACCGCGCGTGCCGCCAAGGGGAACGACCCCCAGGCGAAGCTGGAAACCCGCCTGCTCGAGCGGCTGCGGGATGCGCTCGGAGAGGGAAAGCCGGCACGCACCGTCACCGCCCCGGCCGAGGAGCGCGGCCTCTCGCGCGGCTTCAATCTGCTCACCGCCAAGCCGGTGCTCTATGCCGCCAATGTCGGCGAAGCGGAGCTCGCCTCGGGCGAGCGCTACGCCGGGGCGCTGCGGGACGCGATCGCGAAGGAGAGCGAAGTAGCCGAAGTCGTCACCTTTTCCGCCAAGCTCGAGATGGAGCTGGTGGAGCTGCCCGCGGAGGACCGGCGGCCTTTTCTCGAGGCCCTCGGCCTCAGTGAATCCGGCCTGGTGCGGCTGGTCAACGCCGCCTACCACCTGCTTGGCCTGATGAGCTATTTCACGGCGGGTGAGAAGGAAGTGCGCGCCTGGACGATCCATCGGGGAGACAAGGCGCCTGCGGCAGCCGGCACGATCCACTCGGACTTCGAGAAAGGGTTCATTCGCGCCGAGACCGTGGCCTACGAAGATTTCGTGCGGGTGGGAGGCTGGAAGGGCGCGCGCGAGCAGGGCCTCGCCCGGGCGGAAGGCAAGGAATACGTCGTCCAGGATGGCGACGTGATGCTGTTTCGGTTTAACGTCTGAGGGAGTAGTGAGTAGTGAGTAGTCAGTAGTGAGTAGTGTAGTGAGTAGTGAGTAGTGAGTAGTAGGTTTCTCCTATGCACCGACGCTGGAATCTCGCGCTCGCAGGTCTGCTTGCCATCGGCTCGACCGAGTGCACCGGCGGGCTCACCACGAATACTGCGCTGGTGGCAGGCCTCTATCAGCTCCGCAGCGTCAGTGGCCGACCCCTACCCTTTCTGCTGGACTCTACCGATGCCGACAACCAGCTGGCGCTCACGGCCGGAGAGGTGAACGTGCTGGCCGACGGCAGCTTCGTGGACAGCACGACCTTTCTGGTCACCGAAGCCGGGGTGGCCCACGACGAGAGCGAGGTGGCGTCGGGGCGCTGGAGCCAGAAGGGGAACACCATCAGCTTCACCCCCGGTGACGGCTCCGGGACGTATACTATGGCGCTGGCAGGCGACAACCGCCTGATCCAGCAATTCGGCGCCCTTGCCCTTGCGTACGTGAGGTAGTCCGTGGCGGCGTGGCAACTCTGGTCGGTGATCGCGGTGCTGCTGCTCATTGCCGAGATGTTCACCGGCGGGTTCTGGCTCGCCTGCGTGGCGGTGGGCGCCGCCGCCGCGGCGGTGGCGGCGCTGCTGCCGTTCGCGGGCATGCTCACCCAGACGATCGTCTTTGCGGCTGGCAGCCTGCTTGGGCTGATCGGGTTGCGCCCTGCCCTGACCCGGCGCTTTCTGCATTCGGGCGGGCGCGAGCTTCGCAGCGGAGTGGATGCGCTGCGGGGCAAGTCGGGGTATGTCACCGAACGGATCGAGCCAGGCAGCCGTCCCGGGCGGGTTAACGTGGAAGGGGAGGACTGGCGCGGAGTCTCGCTCGATGATTCGGTGCTCGAGCCGGGCACCCGCGTCATGGTGATTCAGGTGGACGGAACCACCCTCATCGTGGAAAAGGAGGGCTGAGCATGCAGCCGGGCCTCATCCTGGTCGGAGTGATCGCGCTGTTCGCGCTGGTCACCATCGCCAAGGGTATCCGGATCGTCCAGCAGGCGCAGACCATGGTGATCGAGCGGCTCGGCAAGTACCACCGGACGCTCAACTCCGGCATCAACGTTATCGTGCCCTGGGTGGACAAGCCCCGCGCGATCGACTGGCACGAGATCGTCGGCAAGGACACCGCGCGGCACTTCCGCACCGAGAAGATCGACCTGCGCGAGACGGTCTACGTCTTTCCCAGCCAGAACGTGATCACCAAGGACAATGTCGTGGTGGAGATCGACGCACTGATCTACTCTCAGATCACCGACCCGGTGCGCGCCTCCTACGAGATCGCGAACCTGCCCGACGCGATCGAGAAGCTCACCCAGACGACGCTGCGCAACGTGATCGGCGAGATGGAGCTCGATCACGTGCTCTCCTCGCGCGATACGATCAACGCGAAGCTCCGCGCCATCCTTGACGAAGCCACCCACAAGTGGGGCGCCAAGGTGAGTCGGGTCGAGCTCAAGGACATCAATCCGCCGCGCGACATCCGCGACGCGATGGAGAAGCAGATGCGGGCGGAGCGGGATCGCCGCGCGGCGATCCTGACCGCGGACGCCGAAAAGCAATCCCGAATTCTGCAGGCGGAAGGCATCCGGCAATCCGAGATCAATCAGGCCGAAGGCCAGAAGCAGGCCAGGATCCTCGGGGCCGAAGGGGAAGCCGAGGCCCGTTTGAAGATCGCCGACGCCGAGGCGCAGGCCATCGAGCGGATCACCAAAGCCATTCAGGGAACCGGGGGCGATCCGGCCCGCTATCTGATCGCCATTCGCTACATCGAGGCGCTGCGCGAGATGGTCACCAGCCCGCAAAGCAACAAGGTGATCTATCTGCCGTACGAAGCGACCGGCGTGCTCGCCTCGCTGGGGGGAATCAGGGAGATGTTCAAGACGGTGAGCGGTGAGAAGTAAGCGGTAAGCGGGCCTCCCCTCCCCCGCTCACTGCTTACCGCTCACCGCTCACCGCTTACCTAACCCGGAGCTTCTCCCTCCATTGGGACTGTAGCGCGGGGCAGGCCGCCAGCAGGCGCGCGTCTTCCGGCAGCTCGGCGCGCAGCCGCTTGACCTGAGCGGCGCGCCGGATGGTCCACTGGGGGAAGGGACGATCCGCCAGCCTCAGCTCCATACCGGCCTCGAGCCAGCCCTCCTGCAACACACGCAGGTACCAGCCGGAACGGTGATTCTGAATGATCAGCTTGACCAGATCGGGGATCCCGTGGCGGCGGGCCAGATTCGAGCAGGGCGAGCGGGGCGAGGACACCTCGACTCGCACTTCGCCGATGCAGTAGACATCTCCGAGGCAGGCGCGATCCTCGGTTAACCCGCTCACGGTGAGATTCTCGCCGAAGCCGCCCGGGCTCAGATCCTTCCGGCCCCATTCCTCGCGCCAGCGCGGATAGTGCTCGGCGGAATACATGAGGAGCGCGCGATCGGGCCCCCCGTGGCCCTTGCGGTCGTACTGCTGATCACCGGAGAGCCCTTCCCGCCCCGCCCAGACCTGTCCCGCGACCGGCTCCTTGCGGATCGCGCTGGTCCAGGGCCGCTCCAAAGGGTTTGCGGCCCCCGGAGTGCCGTAGCTACGGGTCTGGCCGACTTGGACGGATTCGAGGCGCATACTAGAAAAGGTAAAAGGTCACCTCTCAAACGCTTCCCACAGCCGCTCCCGCGCTCTCGGCGAAAGCCGAGCAGCGAGGGAGCGGAGCAGCCCGCGCCAGCGTTCGGACAGCAACCGCTCCTCCTCTGCTGCGAGGCCGTCCCCAGGGCGGCGACCTGCCCACCACGCGGCCAGCTCCCGAGAAGCGGCGTGTACTTCGGCCCCGATCGCGGCGGAGTCCCCGGCGCTCCCGCCGAGCCTGAGCTTGAGCTGGGTGAGGAAGAAGCTGGAATCACCCGCCGCGAGCGCCAGCGCTCTCGCAACGCTTCCGTCCAGGCGCACTGGCGGAAGAATCCCCAGCCGGAGGTAGGGCAGGGTCCAATTGTCGGGCTCGAAGAGTCCGTCCGGATTCTCCGTCCAGACCCAGGCGTGCAGAACCGCCACCCGTTCGCCCAGGCCGCCATGGGAGCCGTGAGCCTCGTGGCGGACCAGGTGCGTTTCCATCTCGAGGGACGCGGAATGCGCGTGCCAGACGGAGCCCGGCACCGGAGGATCCGGATCGGCTTGCCCCGGGGCGAGCGGGATGGCGTAGGCTACGCCGACGAGGACCGGTCTGCCGCCGACGGTGGCATAGGTCAGGATCGGCGGCTGCTCCGGAACAACCACTCCCTCGAGGAGCAGGCGCGTCTGGACCCAGTGCTGGCCCATGGCGGGCGTTTCCGGACCCAGCGCGCGATAGCCATCGGCGATCGCCTCGGCCAAGACCCGGAAGCGCTCGCTGCCCCGCCGCGCTGCGGCGGCGAAAGCTTCCGGCGATTGCGTGGCCGCTGCCTGCGGGAGGCCTGCGGCGGCAAGTGTGAGCCAGAGCGGGTATCGAGGCATCACAGTCGCCTCAGCTCGGCGGTGATCTGATTCTCCTCCCTGAAGCGCTGCAGCAGTTCGGGCGAGAGACCCTGGGGGAACCGGCTGAGGCTGCGCAAGCGCGCCAAGTCGGCCCGGCTCGGCACCACTCGGGGATGCAGCCGGGGGCCGTCCGGCCGGATGCTGGCGGAGGTGAGCGAAATGTAGCGGACCTCCGTAACCCGCTGGCCCTCGAACACGATGAGTGAGGAATCGGTGGCCGCGAGCAGTTCGCCCTGCACCGTAGCTGAGGAGGTCCTGAGCGAGAAGTGACCGCCCGCCGGTCCGAACTGCGAGAGCGCCGGGCCGACGTGACAACCCGCCAGGAGCAGGAGCCCGCTGAGCCGCACGAGGAATCGCATGATATCACCTCACCGGAATGCGGGTTGAGTAGAACCGCTGCTCGAGGCTTCCCTGCTCTCGCGCCCAGCGACGGACCGCGTCAAGCAGCGCCGGCCGCCCTGGCTCGAACTTGAGCGGCGCTTTCGCGTGCGCGATCCAGGCCGGCCGGATCCACTCGGTGTAGTACCCTTGAGCTACGAGCAACAGCGTACGCGATTCACCCGGGCCGAGCGGGCCGACCACAAACTCCAGCTCGAACCGGTCACCCGGCTGGGTCTCCAGATACTGCGGGTCCGCTGCCTGGATCGCCCCCAGCGCCTGGCGATCTTCCGCCCTGTCCGGTCCCGTCACCCGGCGGGGAGTGAGCGCGGATACCTCGGGGCGCCGCCATGCTGCGGAGGCCAGACGGTCGATCCGCCAGTTGTCGATCAGATACTCGAGGCGGACCCGCCGCACGGGCGGCCCGTTGGCGGGAAGCAGGATCGCAATGTCCTTCCAGGCGATGGGCCCCGGGTCCGCGACCCGGACAACCTCGCGCCACCCGGTCGCCTCCCTTACCTGGACGTGGAGTCCGAGCTCCGAGCTGGCCCAGCGGCCGAGCGCCGCCAACGGTCCAACTTCCCCAAGCTCAGCTCCGACCCATGCCACGGCACCCGCGCCCTGGCGCGCGAGCATCACGTCGTAGAAGAGGACCGTCGTCAACAAACTGTTCCGGGCCCGCAGATACAGCGCCACACTGTCCGCTCCGGCCGGCACCGCGAGATCGAATTCGAGCCGCTCGCTCAGCCTGGATTCGCTCGCCGCGGCTAGCAGTGTCGCGGGGGAGTGGGTAGCGCGCTCGTCCGCCGCAGCGAGTGTCGCAGTCTGATCGTCGCCGCCAGCGTCCTGAATACCCTGCAGCGGGTGGAGGTCCCTCAGGGCAAGCGGGCGGCCGGAAGGATCCGGCGCGACGATTTCGCCGGCATGGTGGCGAACCTCGAGCAAGCCGAGCTGGTTGAGGAAATGGGTTTCCAGCGCCTCGTTCCGCACTTCCAGCCGGACGATGCCGTCGCGTCCCGGCTGTACCCTGAGCCGGTCGACATCCCGGCTCTCAAACGCGGCCGCGATGCTGTAGGAAAATCCTTCCGCCTCGAGCGCAAGCGCGCCGGCGCTGTCCGCATAGATCGTGGGGCAGGAGCCGAAAATGGCAACGGCGAGAAGGGAGCCTGCCACTGTCACGCCAGCGCTGGCAAGCAAGGATACGCCGATCGAAGCGCCGGGATTACTGGTGCCCGTGTAACTCTCGATGCCTGCGATGCTGTCGAGGGGGATGCCGGAGACTGGCGTTCCCTGATCGAGCCGGAGGCGATAGCGCGTCCCGGATCCCTTGACCGTGGCACCCTCGACCTGGAAGCCCAAGGGGAACAGCACTGTGCTGCCGTCGAGCAGGTGGGCTCTCGACCGGGTGGTGATCGTCGTGCCCGCGCCGGGTGTAACCGATTCGACCTTCACCCCGCGGAAGAGCACGACACAGCCGGTAGCGAGAACAGCCAGGACCAGCACGGCAAGGCGGGGCAGGCGCATGGAGGCTCCGGGAAGGTGGCGAGCCTATGTCTAATCGCCCCGAATCAAGTACCAGTCAAGCGAGCTTTTTACGGCTCACCTGATTAGATTTTCCCCTCTCAAATCTTCCTCCCGGCTCCCACACCAGGACCCGGGCGCCGACGACCAAAGGACGGTGTCATGCCCCATCCCTATGAGGTGGTCTATATCTTCGATCCTGCCCTGGACGAAGAGACCATCAAACAGAAACTCACCCACTTCCAATCGCTGGTGCAGATACCGGGGAACGAGCCCCAGTTCAACCATTGGGGAAAGCGCACGCTCTCCTATCCGATTCGACGCAACGACACCGGCTATTACGTAGTAGCCACCTTCGACGCCGAGCCCGCGGCGTTGCCCGAGTTCGAGCGCGCGCTCAAGCTCGATGAGGCAGTGATCCGGCACCTCATCGTGCTGAACGACGAGCCGCCGACTCCTGCCCAGGCGATTCCAGCCAAAGCCGACTACGAGGAGGAAGAGTGAGCCGCGCCAAGAAGGGCGACCCGATCGCCGAGCTCCGGATCCGCGTAGTGGATTACAAGGACGACAAGCTGCTCTCCCGCTTCCTCACCGAACGGGGCAAGATCCTGCCTCGCCGTCTCTCCGGCGTCTCCGCGCGGCATCAGCGCCAGCTTGCCGTGGCCATCAAACGAGCGCGTTACCTCGCCCTCCTGCCCTACATCAAGGGTTACCGGGGCTGATGGAGCTCCGGGCGGCGTCCCAGCCGGGGCGCCGCGGGACTTGGGGGGCAGTGGCGGTGCTGGCGGGGTTTCTCCTGCTGGCGCCGCCGCTCTTTGTCTTGGCACCCTTCGTGTTGCTGACGCTGGCTTCCCGTCCCCGGACCCTGCGGGAGCTGCTCTGGCTCGGCGCTGCGCTGGTCGGCACCGGCGTCGTGCTGCAGGGCTCCTCCGGACTCGCGCTGGAGCTGATTCGGGACAGCGCTCTGGTGCTCGCGGCTGTTTTTCTGCTGGTGAGCATGCGCGGGGGGTCGGTTCTGGCGCGCGGGTTACTCGCCGTGCTCCTCACCGCGGTCGCGATCGGGATCTGGGAAGCGAGCCGCGGGGTGAGCTGGCCAGAGCTGCAGAGTGCCTTCACGACGCTGCTGCAGGACAGCTATCGCGCCTTGCTCGCCCCCGCGACAGCGGGCGGCAAACCGCCCAATCCCGAGCTCAAGAGCTTCCTGCAGCCCTTCATCGACGCGGCCCCCGATTTCGCACGGGCCCTTCCCGGACTGCTGGCTCTGGAAGGTCTGGCGGGGCTGGCGCTCGCCTCGCTGTGGCATCACCGTCTGGCGGCTCGACCACTCGGTCGGGCACCCGCTCCTTTCCGCCGCTTTCGCTTCAATGACCACCTCATTTGGGGTGCTATCTTTACGCTCGCTTTGCTGCTGGCCCCTCTCCCGGCGCCCTGGAAGGCCGTGGCGGTGAATCTGCTGGTGCTGGGCGTCGGGCTGTACGCCACGCGAGGGCTGGCTGTCGTCGCCGCCGTCCTCGCGCCGGCACCGGGCCCGCCCAAGCTGCTCGCCGGTATTCTGGCCATTCTGCTTTTTCCGGTCGCCCTCGGGTTGTGTCTGGCGCTGGGGCTGGCCGATACCTGGCTCGACATTCGGGGACGTCTAGCACCCCCGGCACCCGGAGGAAGCTGAGATGATGATGGAAGTGATCCTACGCGAAGACGTCCAGTCGCTGGGCAAGGCCGGGGCGCTGGTGCGCGTCAAGCCAGGGTATGCCCGCAACTATCTCCTGCCGCGGGGGCTGGCCTATGAGGCCACCGAGGGCAACAAGAAACGCATTGCCGCGGAGACCCGTGCCCGAGAATCCCGCGCGGCGGAGGAACGCGGCAAGGCGCAGGCGTCCGCCGACGAGCTCAGCAACGTGGCGGTGACCGTTCCGGCCAAAGCGGGTGAAGGCGATCGGCTCTTCGGATCGGTGACGGCCCAGGACATCGCCGATGCCCTCGCGCACGCCGGCCACCCGGTCGACAAGCGGAAGATCGAGCTCTCTCACCCGATCAAGCAGCTGGGCGAGCACATGGTCCCCGTCCGGCTCCACTCGGAGGTCCAGGCGGTCATTCGCGTCACCGTGGTCCCCGAGTAGGCACGCGGTTGATGGCGATAGCCATCGCCTACGTCGATGGTCCCCGGCTGGCACGCTCGGTCTATGCCGCAGCCGACTGGGTCAGCGCGGGACGCGAAGAGATCAACCGGCTGAACGTTTTTCCCGTTCCCGACGGAGATACCGGCACCAATTTCAGCCTGACCTTGCGGGCGGTGGCGGATGCCTGCCGAGCGCAGGGTGAGGCCTCGCTGGGCGAGACGGCGCGCACCATGGCGCGCGGCGCGGTGCTCGGCGCGCGCGGCAATT
>DASYPD010000330.1:0-3508 GCA_036007005.1 Gemmatimonadales bacterium | reverse complement strand
GGGACGCTGGCCGAGGGCGGGCTCGGTCCCGTCAATCTGGCGACTGGGAGGCTGGAAACCGTGCGGCGATTCGTCGAGCGCGCCGCCGCCGTGTTAGGGATCTCGGCTGAGCGACTGCATTTCGGCGTTTTGCCGACGCGGGCCGACGAAATGGCGCATGACGCGGTGAATCTCGAGCTCCTGCGCTCGCTGTGCGGCTGGGCTCCGCTCACGACGATTGAAGCGGGAGTGCGGCAGACGGCGGCGCTGGGATGATGGCAACCGTCTCAGCGGGCGAGCCACGCCCGGTACCACTCGATCGTCTCTACCAGTCCTTCGTCGAATGAGCAGGTGGGACCCCAGCCCAACCGGGTTCGTGCCTTGGCGCAGTCGAGATATTGCCGGTGGATTTCCTGCTGTGCCTCGTTGAGAACTACCGGCTTGAGATCCGGGCGCCCCAAGGCGGCGAGCACTCGCGCGACGACCTCCAGCACCGAGAGAGGGGTCTCCGAGCCGAAATTGAACGTCTCCCCCACGATGCCGGGCTCGGGCAGCCGCTCCGCGAGCTGCAGGTAGGCTGCGACGGCGTCGCGGACGAAGAAATAGTCCCGCACGAAGCTGCCGTCGGATCGGATCTGCGGCGGCTCGCCCCGCAAGCCGGACCGGATGGTCCCCGGAATCAGCCGGTTGAAGTTGAGATCGCCCCCCCCGAACAGATTCCCACAGCGGGTTACTGCGACGGGCAGTCCGTAGCTATGAAAGTAGGAAAGGGCGATCAGGTCGCCACAGGCTTTCGAGACGTCATAGGGGAACCGGCCCTGCAGGGGCGTAGCCTCGGTGTACGGCAGTTGATCGTGCGCGCCGTACGCCTTGTCGCTCGAGGCGACGACCACGCGCCGGACCAGCCTCGCACACTGTCGGGCCGCCTCGAGCAGCGTCCAGGTCCCCCGAATATTGGATTCGAAGGTGGAGAGAGGCGTTCGCGCCGCGGTACCGACGATCGCCTGCGCGCCGAGATGCAGGACGGTGTCCACTTCGTATTCGTTGAGGGCCCGCAGCACGACGGCGAAATCCTCGAGCTCCCCGCGAACCACCTGGCAGCGCTCCAGCAGGCCGGCCGTCACCGCGCGGCTCTCCGGCACCCAGTCTCGCATCAGAATGGTGACCTGCGCCCCACGCGCCAGCAGATCTTCAATCATCCAGGAGCCGAGCAGGCCCGTAGCTCCCGACACGAAAACCTTGCGTCCCTGCCAGAAGCTCATGGGCGGACCTTCCAGGGTGCTTGCCCACTCGCCCACAAGCTTTCCAGCAGCTCCTTCTCGCGGAGGGTGTCCATCGGTTGCCAAAATCCGGTGTGCTGATAAGCCATCAACTGCCCGTCGGCCGCGAGCCGCTCGAGCGGGGCGCGTTCGAGGATGCTGTCGTCGCCCTCCAGATAGTCGAACACCGCGGGCTCGAACACGAAAAAGCCGCCATTGATCCAGCCGGCGTCGGTTTGGGATTTCTCGGAGAATTCGCGGACCCGGCCGTCCTCGAGCAGCAGGCCGCCGAACCGGGCCGGCGGTCGCACCGCTGTCACCGTCGCGATCTTGCCGTGGTGTGCATGGTACTCGACCAGCGCACGGACATCGACGTCGGCGAGCCCGTCCCCGTAGGTCGCCATGAAGGTGGTACGTCCGATCAGCCCGGCAAGGCGGCGAAGGCGCCCACCCGTCATCGTCTCCAGACCGGTATCGACCAAGCCGACTCGCCAGTCGAGGCGAGGCGTGTTGAGCACCTGAACCGAGCCATCCTTGAGCTCGACGATGAAATCACTCGAGCCCAGAAAAGCGTTGCGAAAATACTCCTTGATGAGCTCACCCTTGTAGCCGCACGCGATCAGAAAATCGTTGTAACCGTGGCCGGCGTAGAGGGCCATGAGGTGCCACAGCAGCGGCTTGCCGCCGATTTCGACCATGGGCTTCGGGCGAATCGAGGTCTCTTCGGCCAGGCGCGTGCCGCGGCCCCCCGCGAGGATGATGACTTTCACGCCGGGTAATGTGTGCCGCGACAGGTAGTTGCGCCAGCCGCCAGCCGGCCCTGACCCAGGCCGTAGCGGGTGGGCAACAACGAGTTAGAGAATCTGGGGAACCGGAAGCGGGAGGATGAAACGGCCGCCTTGCCGGGCATACTCGCCCTGCTGGCGCCGGATCTCGTCCGCAAAGTTCCAGGCAAGAATCAACAGGTGATCGGGCCGGCGCTCGAGAATCGCATCGACGGACAGGACGGGTAAATGCATGCCGGGCGTATAGGTTCCGACCTTGAGCGGGTTACGGTCCACTGTGTACGGCACCAGCTCCGTCCCGATCCCGCAGAAGTTGAGCAGCGTGTTGCCCTTGGCAGGCGCGCTGTACGCCGCGAGGCGGTGACCCGCTCCGCGCAAGCGTTCCAGCATCGCGCGCAGGGCCACCCGGTGGCGCGCGACCTCGGCGGCGAAGCGGCGCAGCCGATTGAGCCCGGTCATTCCCCTAACCCGCTCTTCCTCGGCCAGGGCCAGGATCTCCGGAGCGTGTGCGAGCGTGTCGGTGGCGGGGGTGGCATAGAGGCGCAACGACCCGCCGTGGACGGGCACCGGGTCGATACGCACCACCCGTAAGCCGGCTCCTGCCGCCAGCCGCAACAGGGCGGAAACCGAGAAGTAACTCAGATGCTCGTGATAGACCGTGTCGTACTCGAGCCGATCGATCATCTCGGCGAGGTAGGGGACTTCGATGATGACCAGCCCGTCAGAGCCGAGCAGGGAGCGAGCACCAGCCAGGAAGCCGAGCGGATCATCCACGTGAGCCAGCACGTTGTTGCCGATCACCGCGCGGGCCGGACCAGCCGATTCGCGCAGTCTCGCTCCTTCGGCCTGATCGAAAAACACCGCCTCGGTGGGCACTCCCCGGGAGCGTGCTACTTCCGCGATGTTGGCCGCCGGCTCCACTCCCAGCACGCGGACACCGAGCTCCTGAAAGCAGCGCAGCAAACTGCCATCATTGCTCGCGGCCTCGACCACGAGATCGCCGGGACCGAGACCGAGCAGGCTCGTGACGGTCGCGGCGTATTCGCGATTGTGAGCGGCGATCGTCTCGGAGGTTCCGGTCACATAGATGTAAGTGCGGAACAGCAGCTCCGGATCGACGACGTCCGCCAGCTGCACCAGACCGCACTCCCCGCAGAGGTACAGGGCGAGAGGATAACGGGCTTCCGCGGCGAACTCGCTTTCGGAGTGGAGAAAAGAGTTGGCGAGCGGCTGCATGCCGAGGTCCAGAAACTGCTCCAAGCGGGCAGCGCCGCAGGCACGGCAGGTGGTACGGCGGTGATGCAACGGCGCTGGCGCCTCGTTCATCGAGCGCCGGGCGTTTCCCGCCGCCAGGCCGTCAGGGCACCGAAGAAGCGGTACCGCAGGAGCTCCCGGAAAAACTCCCACCCGGTGGAGGCGCGCACGTGAGAAAGCCCCGAGCCGCGCAGTCTGGCAAAGACGTTCAGTTCGACCACGCGCAGTCCG
>DASYPD010000329.1:0-2589 GCA_036007005.1 Gemmatimonadales bacterium | reverse complement strand
TCTCCCGCATGTCGTCGGTCTCCGCCTTGAACGCGAGTCCCCACACCGCGACTTGGCGGTTGCTGAGGGAGGGACCCAGCAGCGAAAGCAGGCGTTTGAGCAGCACCCGCTTTTGCCGCTCGTTGACCGTCTCGACCGCCTCCAGGAGCTCCGCGTCCATGCCCATCGCACGCGCCGTGGCGATGAGGGCCTTGACGTCTTTGGGAAAACAGGAGCCTCCATAACCCGGACCCGGAAAGAGAAACGCGCTGCCGATCCGGTTATCCGTTCCGATGCCCTGGCGGACCATGCTGACGTCAGCGCCGACACGCTCGCAGAAGTCCGCCATCTGATTCATGAAGGAGATCCGGGTCGCCAGCATCGCGTTGGCGGCGTATTTCGTCACTTCGGCGGACGCGATGTCCATGAACAGGATGGGCTTGCCGGTGCGTACAAAGGGCGCGTACAGCTCGGCCATGAGCTCGCGGGCTTCCTCGCTGTCCACCCCGAGCACCACCCGGTCAGGCTTCATGAAATCGTCGATCGCAGCGCCTTCCTTGAGGAACTCCGGGTTCGAGCAGACCTGAAAGGGGACCCGGGTCTCCGCCCGGATCGCGCTGCGCACCCTTTCGGCGGTTCCCACCGGAACCGTGGACTTGGTCACCACCACCTTGGGCTCGCGCATCTGCTGTCCGATGGTCGTCGCGACGGCCAGCACGTGCTGCAGATCGGCGGTGCCGTCTTCTCCCGGCGGCGTGCCGACGGCGATGAAGATGGCGCGGCCGTGCTCCACGGCAGCCGCGAGATCGGTGGTGAAGCGCAGCCGGCCCTCGGCCTGGTTGCGCTCGATCAGCGGCTGCAGCCCGGGCTCGTAGATCGGCACGTCGTTCCGCTGCAGCCGCGCCACTTTTCGCGCGTCCACGTCCGCGCACACGACGTCGTTCCCGGTCTCGGCGAGACAGGCGCCCGCCACCAGCCCGACGTAACCGCTCCCGATCACCGTGATCTTCACGCGCTGCGCTTTCGGCCCAGCGCGTTGCGGGAATCCACGATTACGCGTGCGTGGCGGCGAACCAGCTCATAGTCGATGTTGGAATGGTCGGTGACGACAATCACGCAGTCCGCCGCGCTCAGGGTCTCCGCCGTGAGCGGGATCGAGGCGAAACGATGGCCGTTCTCCTCGAATGTCGGCACGTAGGGATCGTGATAGGCCACCCTGGCCCCGTTCTGCTCCAGCAGCCGGATGATGTCGAGTGCGGGGCTCTCGCGCAGATCCTCGATGTCCTTCTTGTACGCCACGCCGAGCACCAGCACCTGAGAGCCTCGCACCGCCTTCCCGCTCTGGTTCAGCGCGTCGGCCACCTTGCGCACCCAGAACGCCGGCATCTCGGTGTTGAGCTCGCCGGCCAGGTCGATGAAGCGGGTCTTGTAGTTGAGCCCACGCATCTTCCAGGCGAGATAATGCGGGTCGATGGGAATGCAATGCCCTCCGAGCCCGGGGCCCGGTGAGAATTTCATGAATCCGAACGGCTTCGTCGCCGCCGCGTCGATCACCTCCCAGACATTCACACCCAGCTTGTCGCAGACGATCGCCATTTCGTTGACCAGCCCGATGTTCACGCTGCGGAAGGTGTTTTCGAGCAGCTTGACCAGCTCCGCCGCTTCGGTGGTGGAAACCGGCACCAGCACCTCGATGGCGGGCTGATACAGCGCGCACACCACGCGCAGGCAATCCGGCGTGATGCCGCCGACCACTTTCGGCGTGTTGCGCGTCTGATAGACGGGATTGCCCGGATCGACCCGCTCCGGGCTGAAGGCCAGGAAGAAATCCTCCCCCACCGTGAGTCCGGTCGATTCGAGCGCGGGCAGCATGATCTCGCGCGTCGTGCCGGGATAGGTCGTGCTCTCCAGGATGATCGCCTGGCCCGGCCGCAGCACCCGCTTGATGGTCTCGGTGGCCGCGACGATGTAGCTCACATCGGGATCCTTGAATTTGGAGAGCGGCGTGGGAACGCAAATGGAGATCGCGTCGCACTCCTTGAGCCGACTCCCGTCCCTCGTGGCGTCGAAGCGGCCGGCCGTGCGGATGGCCGCGAGCTGCGCCGCGCTCACGTCCTTGACGTGCGAGCGCCCCGCACTCAGCCCGTCCACCACCCGCGGGCTCACGTCGTAGCCGAGCACCCGGTAGCCGGCATTGGCCAGCTCCACGGCGAGCGGCAAGCCGACATACCCGAGGCCAATGATGCCGAAGCGCACCTCGCGCGCCGCTGCCTTCGCAATCAGCTCATCTGCTACCGCCATCGAGCTCTCCAGGATTTCAGCCGTAGAATTCGTTCACCGCCTTGATCACCAGGTCCTGCTGCGCCTCGGTCAACTCCGGATATACCGGCAGCGCCAGGACCTCCCGGGTCGCGGCCTCGGACTCCGGCAGGCTGCCGGCCCGGTACCCGAGGTGGGCAAAAGCGGGCTGCAAGTGCAGGGCCAGGGGATAATACACCGCGCTTCCGATCCCCTTGGCCCTGAGATGCGCCTGCAAGGCATCCCGGCGGGGCGTCCGGATGGTGTACTGATGAAAGATGTGCTCGTTTGCCGGATCGACGGCCGGAGCCA
>DASYPD010000328.1:0-2551 GCA_036007005.1 Gemmatimonadales bacterium | reverse complement strand
AGAATCCGTTCACGCGAATTGGGCGCGGTCATGGGCGGATCGGGGCAAGGGTGAGGCGACCGGAAGCCGGCTCCGGCCTGCTCAAATATAGGTAGGAGCAGGCCCCTCAAGCAATGGGCCCGAGCCGTGTAAGTGCCTAGATTTTCAAGGAGTTAGAGCCTTGCAATTGCGGACTCTCCAGCCCAGTCAATAGCTTATGGCCATGCCCGTCACGGTCCCGCGCACACGGAGCCCGAACCCGAGCGATATCCTCTGCTACCTCTCTTGCCTGGAGTCCGCTATGAGATCCTCGCCGCGGTGGTTGCTGCTCCCCTGCCTGCTCGGAGCCTGCGCAAAGGCTCCTCCGCGCGATACTCAGGCCGATGTCTCGGCGATCAATGCCGTACGCGAGCACGAAGCGATGCTGGTCAGCGCGGGGAGCACGGACAGCATGGCCACCCTGTACACGGACAACGTCGTCATGATGCCGCCGGGCGAGCCCATGGTCGAAGGAATCGACGCGTTCAAGCGCTGGGCCGCCGCCATGTTCAGCCAGGCCAACCTCAGCGTCAAGTACGACAAGTCTGAGGTAATGGTGGCCGGCGATTGGGCGCTGGACCGCTATACCGGCACGCTGATCGCCACGCCGAAAGCGGGTGTTACCGCGGTCAAGGAGGAGGTCAAGGGGATCCACTTCCTGCAACGCCAGGGGGATGGCAGCTGGAAGATCGCCGTGGATGTGTGGAACATGAACGCGCCGCCGCCGCCGACTCCGCCGCCGGCCCCCTTGAAGAAACCGTGAGAGCGGCTCAGTGGGACGCTATCTCCTCCGCCCCACCAGATAAGCCGGCACGATCCAGAGCGCCCCGATGGTGCCCGCAATGGTTCCTCCTGCCGTCGCCAGCGCGATGGCCCCGAAGAGGCTGTCGGCGTCGGTCCCGACCGCGAGAGGAATCAAGCTCGCCAGCGTGGTCAGCGTCACCAGGATGATCATGCCCGAGCGGTCGGAGGCGGCGGCGACGATGTCGTCGACGCTTAACCGGTCGTCTTTCCGTCTCTTCTCCAGCGCCGCATCCACCAGCAGAATGCTCTGATTCACCGCGAGTCCCACCACCAGGATCACCCCGACCGCGGCCTCGCGGCTGAACGAGGTCTTGGTGGCCCAGAAGATCCCCGCCACGCCGGCCAGTGCGAGCGGGAGCGAGAGGAACACCATCGCCGCGGCCCAGGCGGAATCGAAGACCGCGGCGACGCTGAGAATCACCAGGACTATACCGGCGGCGAACACCAGCCAGAGCCCCTTCGCGCTGGTGTCTTCCTCCCAGCTGAACTTGTCATCGCTCACCGAATAACCCGCGGGCGGGCTGATGGAGGCCATGAACGCGTCGTGGGTCCGGTTGGCGAGCTTGACCGGTCCGCGAAAATCGTAGCCCACAATGCGCACGTACTGCTGGTCTTCCCGGGTGATCGTCGCCAGGCCCTCGCGCTCGCTCACCAGGGCGAGGTCGCTTACCCGTAGCGGGGCCGCGGTGGCGTTCGGCACCAGCGCGGTGCGGAGCTCGTCGAGCGAGCGCTCCCGCGCGCCGGATGCCTTGAGGGAGACATCGGTCTCCTCGCCCTCGAGTTCGAGCTTGATCCCGCCCGCGGCGCCGCGAATCTCCCGGTTGATCGCCGCCGCGAAGTCGCGCGAGGTCACCCCGGCGCGCGCCAGCGCGGGCCGGTCGGGGGTAAGGATCACGCTCATGGCCCGCTCGGCGCCCCAGCCGGTGGAGAGGGTCGTCTTGACGTTCCTCACCCGCGGGATCGCTTCCAGCCGCTGCTTCAGGTCCTGGGCCAGCCGCTCCACCCCGCTGAAGGAGTAGCCCATCAGCTTGATGCGGTAGGAGATCGAGCTGCTGCCGCCCCCGTTGGCGAAGGCGGGGCCCCGGCCGAACACGCTGATCGTGGCCCCGCCGATCAACACCCCGCGCTCGGTCATCTCTTCCTGCATCTCGAGGGGGATGCTGCTGAGCGCGGCGTCATTCGTGAAGCTCACCTGGCACATCGCGCTGGAGCCGCCGCCCCGCGCCTCGACCTTCTCCACACCCGGACGTCCCACGGCGATCCGCTCGAATTCCTGGATGCTCTTGTCGAGGCTCTCGGGATCAGAGCCGCGCGGGAAGTTGAGGAACACGTTGAGCGTGGTCCGCTGCCCGTACCAGTTGCCGAAGGAGGAACGAGGCACCCGCTTGACGAAGCCCCAACTCACCACCGCCAGGACTGCCACGGTGAGCCCGAGCGTCATCCAGCGCCAGCGGACCAGCGGTCGCACGCTCGCCCGATAGAACCGGTGCAGCCTCGGCCAGGTGCCGATGGCCGCGGGCGCCCAGCCGCCGACCGCGGGAATCATCACGACCGAGGAGAACACCGACCAGAGCAGGGCGAGCGCGAATGCCGCCGCGAAGGGCACGAACGCGGCCCGCGCATTGCCCTGCAGATAGAGGAACGGCAGTAGCACCACCGCGGTGGTGATGGTGGAGCCCAGCACCGCCGGAGTGATCCGGATCCCCGCCTCGGCGCGGCCTTCCGGCGT
>DASYPD010000327.1:0-5845 GCA_036007005.1 Gemmatimonadales bacterium | reverse complement strand
CGCGCGCACTCCTCTGCGCCTCGGCATCTTGCTCACGGTCCTGAACGGCGTGCTCAACCTGGTCTTCATCCGCGGTCTGGGGCCGATTCCGGCTTTCCACACCGCCGGTGCCGCCCTCGGGTCGGTGCTGGCCGGCGCCGTCGTCAGTGGGATCGCGATCGCGCTCCTCCGTTCGGGGCGCCTCGTCGTGCACTGGCCGCGGGGCATGAGCTGGCGTCCCGACTGGAGCGTGATCCGCACCCTCTTCCGTTTTGGGCTGCCGACCGGCGTGCAGGGGATCGCGATGAACATCGGCGGGGTCCTGCTGCTCCGCTTCATCGGCTCGCTCGCGCAAAGCGCGCAAGCGCAAGCGGCGTTTGCCGTGGGCTACAACGAGCTGTTCTCGCTCGTCACCTGGACCTCGGTCGGGCTGCTGGGAGCCGCCGCGGCGGTGGCCGGCCAGAACCTTGGCGCGGGCCGCCCCGAGCGCTCGATCCAGGGCGTGCACGTCGCTGCCGGGATCGGGCTCGGCGTCGCGGTGCTGGTGGGGCTGCTCTTCCTCACCATCCCGGGCGCCCTGCTCGGACTCTTCGGGATGAACGACGCCGTCGTCGTGGGGATCGGGACCCAGTTATTACGCTTCCTGAGCGTCTCCGGTCTCTTCGTCACCGTGGCGCTCACCTACACCGGCGGTCTCCAGGGGACCGGTGACACGCGCTCGCCGCTCTACATCTCGATCCTGTCGCAGATCGGCGTCCCGCTCGGCTGGTGCATTCTTCTCAGCGCCACGCGCGGTCTCACGCCCGCCGACATCTGGCTGGCGATCTTGCTGGGCCACGTCACCCGCTGCTCCCTCAGCGTGCTCCGCTTTCGGCAAGGAAAATGGCGCGCGATTCGAGTCGACCTCGAGCCGGTGCCGCCCTAAGGCGCTTTGCTGCCCGCCAGGTCCCGCACCGCGCCCGCCAGCATCCGCACCTTGGCGGCATCGCTCGAGCCGCTCGCGTCACCGTCGAGCTGCGCCGCCAACTTGCTCAGCGCCTCCTGCCGTTCCGCCCCCGATTCCTTTTCAGCATGCGCGAGCGCCTTGCGTACCGCGTTGATCCGGCCGCTGCCGAGGCCATTCGACCGCTCGAGCTGATCGAGGAAGGAGCGCGCCAGCGCGAAGCTTGGCGGCCAGACGAACTTCTGCTGGCCCTGGGTGTTGAACTGGTCGAAATGGACCGTCTTCGCGGCGTCGATTTCATTCTGGGAGATGAAGGCGCTCGGGCTCAGCTCGAAGATATCAAGCCCGCGCACGATCTCGGAGCTCACGATCACCCCGTTGTACCAATAGGCCGACCAAGAGCCCGCCAGCACCATGCGGATCGAATCCACCGGACCCCGATCAAAGAACGCGATTTCCTTCGGATGCGAGGCATCGGTCCAATCGAACACGGAGATACCGCCCTGGTACCATGCCTGGACCATCACGTCGCGACCGGGAATAGGGATCAGGGAGCCGTTGTGGGCGACGCAGTTCTCCTGCGGAGTCTGCGCCACCGGGAGCTTGTAATAGCTCTGGAAGGTCAGCTTGCGGTCGGCAATCGTGAAGAGCGCATCCGCGCCCCACTCATGCGGGTCTTTGACGCGGCACTTTGGCGCGCCGCCGCCACCCCATTCGTCCGAGAAAAGGGCTTTGGTGCCCTCGTTGTTGAACGTTGCCGAATGCCAATAGGAGAAGTTCGAGTCAGCGACGGCGTCGAGCCGGATCGGCTGGGTCGGATTGTGAATGTCCATCAGGAATCCGAACCCCTCGCAGGCCCCCCCGGCGAGCCCGATGGTCGGATACAGGGTGATGTCATGGCATTGCATGAACGCCGAGCGGTCGTTGCTGTCCCCACCGATGAGCTTGGCGATAATGCCGGGGAGGGCCGCGCGCAGCGCAGCGCTGTCGGCCGCGGTCGCGGCACCCGTGCCATTCCGCGCCTTGACGATGCTGTCCAGCATGGGGGCAGTGAAGCCGGCGGGTAGAGGCCGTTCCCTGCCGAAGATCATGGCAGTGTATTGGCCCCGTGCCCGAGCCTCCTCGAGCGCCTTCTGGGAGGCGGCGAGATCTTCCGGTGTCTCACCATGGCTGTGTACCTGGGGCAGATTCTGGAACACCCGCGGCGAGGTCGCGATCGCCGCCTGCTCTGGATGCGCGACCGGCACCTTGATTACTTCCAGTCGCAACAAGGGCGAGTTGGGATCCTGGTCCGGCGGAAGATTGGTGCAACCCGCCAGCTCGTTGGGCGAGCGGGGCGGCGAGGAACCCGAGATGTAGACATAGACGTTGTCGGGATCCTTGGGGTCTACGAGCAGGCTATGGGTATGCGAACCTCGGCAGGTCTGCACGTTGCCGACGTTCTTCGGATGCTCCAGGTCGGAGATGTCAAAGATCCGGATCCCCCGGAGCCGGGCTGTGCTCACGGTGTCCTTCACGCCCTGAGCGCCACAGTCGAGCCGGGCACTCAGGTCTTCACCCGAAACGAAGAGCAGGTTGCGATAGACCGAGACGTCGCTCTGCGAGGCCGGACAGACATAGGCCGTCTTGAGCGTCGGATGGCTCGGGTCGGTAATGTCCCATACCTGGTAGCCATTGAAGCTGCCCTGAATCACGTAACGGCCGGTGAACGCCAAATCGGAGTTGATCTTGTCCACGAAATCCGGAGGCGGCGGAGTCTTCGAGAGCACCCGCAGGTTCCACACGGCTTCAGCCGCGTTCTGTTTCCCTGCCTTGAGCCCGATGCGCGGGTCCGGACTCGGCGGGGCGGCGGAGAGCTGCGGAGCAGGCTGGGCTGCCCCGCCGGTCGAAGAGGTCGAGCTGGAGCACGCAGCGGCGGACAGCAACAGGACCGCGAACGCTGAGAAGCGGCAAGCCATGGCTGTTTTCCTTTACTGGGGCGAAGTGAGTAGCGCCGCGAGCATTTTCTGCATCCGCGCGATCTCGGTGGTCTGATCCACGTTCACATCGGAGGCGAGCTTAAAGGCGAACTGGTCCTGTCCTGCGCCGTTCGTGCTGAATAAGTCATTCACCATGCTGACCGCGCCACGGTGGTGTTGGATCATGAACTGCAAAAACAGCAGGTCAAAATCGCTGCCTCGCGCCTGATCCAGCTGGTGCAGCTGAGCGTCGTTCAGCATCCCCGGCATCAGCATCAGGTGCTCCATCCCGTTCATCACCATCTTCATGCCTTTGGGATTCGGCTCCGGCACCGGCTGGCGCCGATCGGCGAGCCATTGCTGCATCAGCGCGATTTCGTCCTGCTGGGCGTTGATGATGCGCGCAGCCAGCCGCCGCACCGCGTCGCTCGCCCCGTGGCTCGGTGCCCAGCCCGCCATGAGGATGGCCTGGGAATGATGGCTGATCATGCCGGACATGAAACGAATGTCCGCCTCGGTGTAGGGACGGCTGGCGCTGTCCGCCCTGGCCTTGGCGAGGGCGCTCTGCTGAGAGGTTGCCGCGGTGACCGGCGGCGGCACGGTCTGCACCGTTCCACTGGTCCTGCCGGCACAGGCCAGCAGGGCCGCCGGGAGCAAAGCCGCCGCGATACTGGGTACAGGGTAGCGTGTCGGTCCCTTCATGGCCCCTAAGATAGAGGGTCGCTCGGTAGCCTGGTACGCTGCGCTTCGGCACGGGGCGGGAAGAGTATATTCTTGGCTCCCCTCCACGAAGCAGTAGGTGCCCTGAACCTCCGCCGCTCGCTGGTTCCCCTTCTCGCGCTTCTCGCGCTCGCTGGAGGTCCGCTCGCTGCGACGCGACCCTCCGCGCCGGATTCCCTCGCTCCCTTCATGGGGCATGGCGTCTCCCGCCGGCTGGCGCTCTGGCGCGCCGCCACCGTGCGGGAGGTGCGCTACGAGCTCGCGCTCGATGTCAGCTCACCCGACAGCGCCATCGGCCGTATCATCATCCGCTTCGCGCGCACGGGTGGCGCCGATGCCGTGCTCGACTATCGCGGCCGCCGGCTGACGAACATGAGCGTTAATGGCGCATCGCTCGCGGTGACGCCGGCGCACAACGGCAATCACGTCCGCATCCCCGCCCGCCTGCTCGTCGCGGGAGAGAACGCCGTCGAGCTTGCCTTCATCTCCGACATCGCTCCGACCGGCGCCGGCATCATTCGGGTGCACGATCCGGTCGACCAGAGCGATTACCTCTACACGCTGCTGGTGCCGGCCGACGCCAATCAGCTGTTCCCGTGCTTTGATCAACCCGACCTCAAGGCGCGACTCGCCTTCACGCTCACCTTCCCGAGTTCCTGGACCGCCGTCGCCAACGGCTCGCTGACGCGGGCCGATACCACGGGCTCTCGGATCACCGGGCATTTCGCCGAAACCAGGCCGCTGCCGACCTATCTGATCGCGTTCGCTGCCGGACCCTGGACGCGTTTCTCCCGAAACGAGGGCGGCCGCAGCATCAGCCTCTATCTGCGCCGATCGCGCGCCCGAGAGGCGGACCCCGACACGCTGCTCGCGTTGCAACACCGGGCGCTCGCCTGGATGGAAGCCTATTACGGCCGCCCTTTTCCCTTCGAGAAGTTCGACCTGCTGCTGGCGCCCGCCTTCCCGTTCGGCGGGATGGAGCACCCCGGCGTGGTCATGTACAACGAGGACCGTTTCATTTTCCGTGAACGACCCACCCTAACCCGCCGGCTCGGCCGCTTCTCGACCATTCTGCATGAGACCGCGCACCAGTGGTTCGGCGATCTCGTCACCATGCGCTGGTTCGACGACCTCTGGCTCAAGGAAGGCTTCGCCACCTATATGGCGGCCAAAGGGCTCGCGGAGCTCGCGCCGTCGAGTGACGCCTGGAAGAGCTTCTATCAGTCGAACAAGCCGCCCGCTTACGCCGTGGACCAGACCAGCGGGACCACGCCCCTCTGGCAGGCGATGCAGAACCTCGACGAGGCCAAGAGCGCCTATGGCGCGATCGTCTACAACAAGGCACCCAGCGTGCTCAAGCAGTTGAATTTTCTGGTGGGCGACTCGGCGTTTCAAAGCGGGGTGCGGCGCTTCCTCGCCGCGCATGCCTATGCCAACGCCACCTGGCGGGAGCTGCTGACCTCGCTCATTCGGGATCCTGCCACCGCCGCCGGTTTCGGGCGGAACTTCATGCTGCGCCCGGGAATGCCGCTGGTGGAAACGCGCCTCACGGTGCGCGCCGGCCACGTCGGGCGACTCACGCTGCTGCAGCGTGCCGCGCAACCCGCCCTGTCGGGAGCCACTCCCTGGCCCATGCGCACCCAGGTCGTGCTCGCCTACTCCGACTCGGCCCCCCTGAATCTTCCTGTCACGCTCTCCGGCGCCGTCACCGAGGTCACGGCGGCCGTCGGCCGGCCTGCCCCCCGCTTTGTGTTTCCGAACGCCGGCGATTACGGGTACTTCGTTTCGCTGCTCGACTCCGCGAGCGTGCGCGCGCTCGAGCACGGCGCGCTGCGCAGCGTCCCGGATGCGCTGCTGCGCTCCATGCTGTGGGGCGCGCTCTGGGACCAGGTCCGCGCCCTCCGGCTCGACCCGGAGCGCTTGGCGCGTCTCACGCTCAGCGAACTTCCCCTCGAGCGCGACGAGCAGATTGTCCCCTCACTGCTCGGCCGGCTCGAGCGTACGCTGCGGGCGTACCTCCCCCCCGCGCGCGCGGAAACCCTGCAACGCGCGGCGGAGCGCGTGTTATGGGAAATGACGGCCGATCCGGCACGGCCGTACGGCATCCGACGCGCCGCGCTCGACGCCTTGACGGCCATCACCGCAACTCCGGAAGCGGTCACTCGCCTCACGACGTTGCTCAACGCCGATTCGGCCGCCGGTGAGCCCCTGCGCGATCCGACGCGCTGGAGCGTGGTGGACCGGT
>DASYPD010000326.1:0-1951 GCA_036007005.1 Gemmatimonadales bacterium | reverse complement strand
CGGGCTACACCGTGGGCATCCGCATCATCATGTTCGCCATTCTGCCTGCCTGGGGGATGGCCAACGCCGCGGCCACCATGGTGGGCCAGGCGCTCGGGGCACGCAAGCCGGAGCGGGCCGAAGCCGCGGTGTGGCGGGCCGGGTTCTACAACTTCTGCTTCCTGGGGGGCATCGGGGCGCTCTTCCTGGTGTTCGCGCCGCTGCTGGTCAGCGCGTTCACCAGAGATCGGGAGGTTGCGGGTTATGCCACGGCCTGTCTCCGGATCGTGAGCGCGGGATTCCTCTTTTACGCCTACGGGATGGTGCTCACCAGCGCGTTCAACGGCGCGGGTGATACCTGGACGCCAACCCTGATCAATCTTGCGTGCTTCTGGCTCTGGGAGATCCCGCTCGCCTGGCTGCTCTCGCAGTACACCGGGCTGGGACCACTGGGCGCATTCTATGCGATTACCATCGCCTTTTCCACCCTGGCGCTGCTGAGCGCCGTGATCTTCCGGCGGGGGCGCTGGAAGACCCGGCAGCTCTGATTCAGTGATCCGCGGTTTTCTTCTCGAAGATCTCCCGTCCCAGAGTGAGCCGGCCGGTTCCGGTGGCGCGGGCACGAATGATGAGCCCGTTGGACCGCACCAGGATCCCGGCGGGCTCGGCTTGTTCGATCGTGGCGTTGAGCTGCACACCGGGCGCGAGCTCACGATTCATTTGCTTCGTCGCCACGGTTTGCACGTGCCCCAGCAACGCTCCCGCCGGAACCTTGGCCTGACTGCGCAGGAACTCGCGGATCGCATTCGCCTTGAGCCACGCCAGCCCCTGGACCAGCATCCCCGCGCTGCGGGTGTCGAAGTCGAGGTCGGGAACGCTCACCAATCCGCTGACTGGATCGTAGCTCGGCGTGCCGAGGAACCACACCCGTCCCCTCGCCGAGCCCTCGAAGTCGAGCCCGAGAGCAAGGCGCCCCGCGCCGACGCCGAGCACCGTGAGGTGCTTGACCTTGAGGGTGCCTCCGCCCGCCTTGACGGAACGACCGGCGAGGCGTTTGGTGAGCTGCGAGCTCATGACGGAGTAGCTGAACGCCCCTTCGATCAGAATGGCGAATCCCGGATCGGTGCGCACCGCGCCGAGCGGGGGGAGCGGAACGGAAACCAGAATGGGCCGCGAGCCCGTCACGATCCGGGGCGAAGCGGTGATGCCGATTTCCGCGATGATCGCATCGCTCTCGCCGTGCACGCTGCCGAGGTGGACCGCACTGGGAACCAGCAGCAACCAGAGACTGTCCTGCAGCCGGATGGGGTTCTGCAGATCGCTCCAGAGTTTGGCGAGCGGTGTCTGCACGTCGACCCGGGCGATCTTCCGCTCGACGTCGGGCAGGATCTTCTCGATCGCCTGGCGCGCGATACCCAGCACCTTTTTCGTCAAATCGAGATGCAGGAAGGACACCTCGCACTGGTCACGCTCGGTGGGAGTGGCGGCATCGATTTCCATGAGCCGGGTGCGGACCCGGATTTTCCAGTCTTTGCTTAGGCGGGGCAGGGCGCGGAGCACCAGCCGGGCTCGCGGCACTTCGTCTCCGGTGCCGCATTCCTCGTGGAGCTCGGGGCCGATCGGCGGGTCGTACCAGGCCCGTCCCTTATAGTGGACCACGGCCACCAGGATGACGGTGTCGCCCGCAAACCCGATCGCGAAGGGCTCGCGCGCGAGCTCGAAGGCGTACGAGGTGCGTTTTGAGCCGGGGATTTGCTGTCGCTGGTCGATGTCGCCCAGCCGGGTGGGCACCGTGCGCTCGAATGCGGCGAGGGCCGCGGCGCGATCGAGCGAGATCGGCGCGATGATGGTGCCGGGCGGCAGGGCGGGAAGGGAATCGAGTTCGGGTCCGAACTCGATGTCCGGCGCCGGGGCATCCACGGTGCCGCCGTGCTCGCCACACGCGGCACAGCCGAGCAGCAGTGACGCCGTC
>DASYPD010000325.1:0-5148 GCA_036007005.1 Gemmatimonadales bacterium | reverse complement strand
CGCGAGCTCACCCGCCACCGCGCCCGGATCGATGTTCCCGCTGCTGTTCATCAGCACCACGATCGCCGCCTGGGCATCGGGATACCACGTTGCGTGAGCGGTGAAACCGGCGATCGAGCCGCCGTGCCCGATAAAGTTGAGGCCGCGGGCGTCCGTGCCCACCCCGATCCCCATCCCGTACCTGGTCGGCGTCCCGTCGTTCAGCTTCGCTGGCGCAATCAGCTCGGCGTAAGACGCGGGCGAGAGCAGCTTGCCGCCGTGCAGCGCCTTGAGCCAGATAACCATGTCGCCCGCCGTAGAGCAGAGCGAGCCCGCGGAGAAAGGCCAGGTGTGGACGTTCGCCGGCGCGCGGCGGATCACCCCGTTCTGGACGCCGTATCCGTGCGCGCGCCGCTCGACGTTCTCCGAGCTGTTGCAGTACATCGAGCGCTTCATGCCCAGCGGCTCGAACATCTTCTTCTCGACGTAGTCCTCGTAGCTCCCCCCGCTCGCCTTCTCGACCACGAGTCCCAGCAGCCAGAACGCCGAGTTGTTGTAGATCTGCGCTTCACCGGTCTTGAATTCGAAGGGATAGCGCTTGATGAGGGCATAGGCGGAGTCGCGCGGGAACCGGCTATTCAGCGAGAGGTTGCCGAACTCCGGCATCTCGGTGAGCCCCTTGATCCCGGAGGTATGATCCAGGAGGCGTCGCAGGGTGACCTTGTTGCCCCGAGTGTCGAAATCGGGAAGCCACTTCGTGATGTCGTCATCGAGGCTCAGCTTGCCGGCGTCGCGCAACTGCAGCAGCGCGACGGCGGTGAACTGTTTGGTGATCGAGCCGATCTCGAACATCGCGTCGACGGGCAGCGGGACGTTCCATTCGACGTCCGCCTTGCCGTAACTCTTCAGGAGCAGCGTATCGCTCCCGCGGACGACGGCGGCTGCAATACCCACGGCGCGATTCTCGAGCACTCCCGAGCCGGCGAGCGAGTCGAGCTTCTTGACGAGCGCAGCACGATCGGACTGCGCAGCGGCGGGCGCGACACCGGTCCCCAGCAGGACGAGCGCCATCAGATTGGCCAGCTTGAACATGAGCTTCCGGGGCAAGTGGTGATTCAGGGATGAAGCTGCACCTACGTTGAGGCCGATGGCAAGGTTTCGTGTTGATCGGTCTAATCAGCGGTTGAACAGGAAATAGTCGTAGACGGCCCGGCCGATCTGCGCGATGGTCCGTTCCTGGGCCTCGGGATTGGCACTGGCCTCCTTCACGAACACCGTCAGCACCACATGGCCGGCGCCGTCCGGGAGCTCGATGATTCCCACGTCGTTGGTCACGCCTAGGCTGAGCGTTCCGGTCTTGTGCGCGACGCGGATCCCAGGCGGAAGCAGCCCCTTGATCCTCAGCGCTCCGGTCTCGCAGCGGAACATGATGTCCATCAGCTGATCCGAGCTTGTCGCGGAAAGGGCTTCTCTGCGCCAGAGCCGCGTCAGCAGCCGGGCCATGCCCCGCGGCGTCGCGGTGTCCCGCGGGTCGTGGTAGAAGGCCTCGCGCGCAGCCGCCTGGACCGAATCCGACAGGCCGCGCAGCAATGCGCCGAATCCCGCCCGGGTCCGTTCCGGCTCGGGAGGAAGCGCCTTGATCCCAAGTGCGTCCGCGATCAGCTCGATGGTGGGCCGGTTCACCGAGATGCCCTGCACGCCGAGCGCGGCGAGCCGGGCGTTCACCACGGGGCCGCCGCCCACCGCCTGGAGGACCAGATCGGTTGCGCTGTTGTCGCTGATCAGCAGCATCAGCTCGGTGAGATTGAGCAGCGAAAGCGAGACTCCCGGGTCGTCCAGCAGATTGGAGATGGTGCCGCTGCCGGGATGCAGGTCGCTGGCCTTGAGCGTTACCATCGAATCGAGCCGGAGCCGCCGCTTGTCGACCAGGTCGAACAGCGTGACCGCGATGGGGACCTTGAAGGTGCTCGCCATCGGGAACGGCTCATCGCCGTTGAGGTAGAGCTCGCGCCCGCTTTCCAGGTGGACGATGCCGACGCCAACGCTGCCCCGAGCGATGCTGCCGAGCCGGCCCAGCTCGGCCTGCAGCCCGGCGAGCCGGGCATCAGCAGCCGGCTGGGCGGCCAGCGCCGCGGGGGCGAGGAGGAGGAGGAGGGCGGCCGGAGCGACTCGGGGCAGCACGAGCTTAGAACGGTTCATGGGGTCAGTTCTCCTTATATGGCGATCACCGCGGATCCTCGCCCATCGGGCCCGCCCCGGGACTCACCCTTACTGTGCGTACTCGAACAACTCGACGGGGTTGCCCGACGGATCGTCGAGTAGAACCTGCTTGCCGCCCACTCCTACGATCACGTCGCTTCGCAAGGAAACCCCGGCGCGCCGAAGCCGTTCCACTTCTCGTTCGAGGTCATCCACGACGAGTACAAAGCGATTCCAGCCCCCCGGTTCAGGCCGCCGGCCGCCGGGTAGAGTCCGACTGCCACCACCGGGCCCGCTTGTTGCGCTCAGGAACAGCTGGAGGTCGCCGCGCGACAGAATGGCAAACGTCGGGTCAGGATGCATGTCCAAGTGGAAAGCGAGGTGTGTCGTGTAGAAGGATATGGCGGGATCGACGTCGTTGACGATGTACCGGACGCTACTCTTGGCCATGGGATCCGAGCTCCGAAACTGGGCGGTGCGGTCTGACGACCTGCACTTCAGCTGCGGGGATTGTCGAAGCCGCCGCAGGCCAAGTTGAAAGATACCGCACGGCGGCTGACGTGCTCACGCCCCGGCACTCGCAGCGTTGTTCGCTGGTTGCCCTTCCTATTCTTCCGCGCGTAGCGCCACCACCGGGTCGATCCTCGTCCCGGCGCGCGCGGGGATCCCCGTGGCGACGGCCGAGACGCCGAGGATGATCCCTCCAACCAGGAGCAGGGTCACTCCGTCGGTCGGGCTGATGCCGTAGAGCATCGCGGTGAGCATCCGATTGACGAGCAGGGCGCCGGCGAGCCCGAGGGTCACGCCGATCCCCGCGATGCCGAGCCCGCGCGCCAGCACCATAACCCGCAAGTCGTTCGCCGTGGCACCCAGTGCCATCCGTACCCCGAGCTCACGGGTGCGCTGCTTGACCAGCTGCGCCATCACCCCGAACAGTCCCACCGCCGCGAGCAGGAGCGCTCCCGCCGCGAACACGCCGAGCAGGAAGGCGTTGAAGCGCGGCTGGGCGAGCGGGCCGTCGAGCCAGCTGCCGAACGCCGCTACCCTCACCACCGCGACGGCCGGATCCGCCGCGTCGAGCACCCGCCGCACCTTGGGAGCCAGTTGCGCCGCCGGAAGACTCGAGCGGATCGCGAACGTGGTCGGCGCGAAAGGAAAGCGCGACTGCGCGAAGGGGAAGTAGATGCTCGGCCGCGCGTCGCGGAGGTCGCGGTAGCGGGTATCGGGCACGATCCCGACTACGCCGGCGGTGTCATTGCCGAGCCTGACCCGCTCCCCGACCGGGTTCTTGCCCGGCCAGAAATGCCGCGCCGCCGACTCGCTCAGGATCACCGCGCGCGGCGCCTCGGCGCGGTCCGCCTCGGTGAAGCCCCGCCCGCGCAGCACCGGGAGCTGGAACGTGGGGAAGTAACCCGGCGTCACCACCTCCAGGTTGAGCATCGGGTTCTGCTTTTCTTCGTCGGGTGATTGGCCGACCGCGGCCACTCGGCCGTCCCAGCCGCCCGAGCCGGAGAAGGGAATCGCCACCACGGGCGAGAGGGCCACCACGCCGGGAATCGCGAGCACCTCCTCGGTGAGCCGGTCGAGCAGGCTAGCCTGCTGCTCTTTGGTGCCGAGGGCATCCGCCTGGATGGTGAGGTCGGCGATCAGCAGCCGGGTGGGCTCGAAGGCCAGGTCCGCACGCTCGAGCTTAACGAGGCTCCTGCCGATGAGTCCGGCGGCGCCGAGCACCAGAACCGCCAGGGCAACCTGCACCGTCACTAGCGCTTCGGCGGTGCGGCGCGAGCCGCGGCTGGCGCTCTGACGGATGCCCGCGCGTAGCGTCGCGAGCAGATCGACCCGCGACGACGCGATCGCCGGAAAGAGGCCGAAGAGCAGCAGCGCGCCGAGCGTGATGCCGAGCGCGCCGGCGAGCGCGGCGCCGTCGATGCCGATGGGGCCGACGCGCGGCAGGCTGGCGGGGGCGAAGGCGACGAAGGCCCGGAGCCCGGCCTGGGCGAGCAGGATCCCCAGTAACCCGCCGGCGAGCGCGAGCATGGCGTTCTCGCCCAGCAGGTGGCGCACCACCTGGCCCCGGCTGGCGCCGAGCGCGGTGCGCACGCTCAGCTCGCGGGCACGCGACAGCCCGCGCACCAGTAGCAGGTTGGCGACGTTGATGCAGGTGATCAGCAGCAACAGCCCAGTCGCCAGCGAGAACGCCAACACCGCGGGCCGCGCGTCGCCGGTGACAAGGCGGGGAAAGCTGGTCGCCACGCCGTTGATGACCCCGCCCCAGCGCGAGTCGGCGTCATTACGGAAGAAGGCGCTCAGCTCGTCGCGTGCCGCGCCGGGCGCTGTGCCGGGCCGCAGCCGGCCGATCAGGTCGACGTGGCCGTTCTCGGTGTGCCGCTTGGAAAAGGTGGGGACGAGGGGACTCCAGAGGTCGCTGCCGCGCGGATAATCCAGCCCGGGCGGCATGACCCCAACGATGCGGTACTCGACCCCGGTGACGTGGAGCTGGACCCGCCGGCCCAGCACCGCGCGATCGCCGCCGAAATGGCGCTTCCAGGCGGCGTAGCTCAGCACGACGACCGGGTCCGCTCCGGCGAGGTCATCGTCCGGCTGCAGGGCTCGGCCCAGCACGGGCTCCGCGCCGAGCACCGAGAAGTAGTTGCCGGATACCAGGGCGAGTGCGAGCGGGATCAGCCGGTCGCCGTCTTTGATCGGCGAGGTCCAGGCGCCCTCGTAGGCGAAGAAGGCGGTGCCCTCGAGCGTGCGGCTCTGCCGCGCGAACTCGCGGGCATGGTTGAGCTGCAGCGGGAAATTGAGGAAGGCGCGGCTCTGGTTCTCGCCCCACAGCGCGACGATGCGGTCCTGTTCGCGCACCGGAAGCCGGCGCAGCAGCATGGCGTGCGTGACGCTGAACACCGCGGTCGCCAGGCCGATCCCGAGGCCGAGAATGAGGACGGAGGTCAGGGTGAAGGCGGGGGT
>DASYPD010000324.1:0-4294 GCA_036007005.1 Gemmatimonadales bacterium | reverse complement strand
GGTCACCCTGCTCGACCTCGGCGCCGACGATTACCTCACCAAGCCCTTCGGCGCGGCGGAGCTGCTCGCGCGGATCCGCGTTGCGCTCCGTCACTCGACCCTGCCGCCCGAAGGGATGGAGGAGCCGATCTATTTGGCTGGCGAGGTAACCGTGGATGCGGTGCGGCGGCAGGTCTTTCGCGGCAAGGAGGAAGTTCATCTTACTCCCACCGAGTACAAGCTCCTGCTCACCCTGGTGCGCCATGCGGGCCGGGTGATCACCCACCGGCAATTACTGCATGAGGTCTGGGGCGCCAACTACGTCGAGCAGACCCATTACCTCAGGGTCTACATGGCCCAGCTCCGCCACAAGCTGGAGCGCGACCCCACCCGGCCCAGGGTTCTCATCACCGAACCGGGCATCGGCTACCGGGTGCGGGAAGGATAGCACGCCTGAGTCCCGCTCCGTTCCTGGCCTCACTCCTGAGTTTGCTGCTACCGGCTGACAGCGCTCGCGATTCCACCCGGGCGCTCACGGTCAGCGGCTTCATCGATCTCTACTATGCCTACGATCTCGGCCGCCCCTCGCAGCGAGACCGTGCCTTCACCACCCAGGCGGTTCGGCACAACGAGATCAACGTGAACCTCGCTCATGTCGCACTCGCTGTGGAACGAGATCGGGTCCGAGGACGTCTGGCATTCCAGGCTGGGACTGCGGTCCAGGTCAATTACGCCGGAGAGCCTGCTATCGGCGCAGCGAGCGGCTCCAGCCTGAGCCGGCATCTGCAGGAAGCCACTGCGGGGGTGCGGCTCAGCAGGACCACCTGGCTGGATGCCGGGATCTATTTCTCGTATATCGGCTGGGAAGGCTGGATCTCCCGGGATAATCCGACCTACTCGCGCTCCCTGGTCGCGGACTACACGCCCTATTACGAGAGCGGAATCCGGCTCGGCTGGCAACCGGATCGTCGCTTCTCCCTGCAGGGCCACCTGATGAACGGCTGGCAGAAGATCTCCGAAGACAACAACAGCAAGGCGCTCGGGCTGCGGATGGATTACGCGGTGACGCCACGCTTCATCGTCGCCTATGGTGGCTTCCTCGGCAACGAACAGCCGGCGGGCTCGGCGAGGGCGACCCGCCTCTTCAATCAGCTGATGCTCAAGGCCGAACCCTCGGCCCGCTTGTTGTTGCAGGGCCAGCTGGATTATGGTCGGGAAGCTGCTCGGGGAGTGCTGCGGGATTGGTACGGTGCGGTATTGATCGCCCGGCTCTCGCTCGCCTCGCGGGTCGCAACGTCAGCGCGAATCGAGCGCTTTGCGGATCCGGATCAGGTGGTAGCGCCGACCGGGGAAGTGGTCGGACTCGTCGCCACTGGGGGATCGCTCGGCGTGGATGTTTCGATTCCGGGTGGCGTCCTGTGGCGCCTGGAAGCGCGCGCACTCCACGCTCGCTCTGCCTTGTTCCCGAAGCACGGCGTCGACCAAGCGAGTCGCAGCAATGCAGCACTCCTGACTTCCCTGGCGTTGACTCTGTAACGCCCGGGACTTTCGCCGGTCAACCTTCCGAACGCGAGGCAGCTATGGGCAGACAAAGAACGGTCGGCTTCGCCCTGGTGCTGATCGGCGGACTCTGGGCCTACCTCACCAATCACGGCACCCGATCCAGCAAACTCGGCCTCGTGGCGGGATGCCTGCTGATTCTCTCCGGCCTGTTTCGCGTTTGGACCGCCTGGAGCGGGAAGCCTGATGCCTGAGCAGGGAATTCAATCAAGCCGTCGGCTTCTCCGCCCTCTCTGCCACCAGCTCGAGCGCGGCAACGAGGGTCTCCTCGTCGCGGGGCCCGTCGTACCGGATGCGATCGATGAACAGAGTCGGTGTCCCGTTCACTCCTGCCCGGACCCCCTGCATGAACGAGTCGCGGACCGCGCGCTGGTAGCGCTCATCCCGCAGGTCTCTGAGCACCTCCTGTCCATCGGCTCCCACCTTCTCGGCATAGCGCGCTAGACTGGCGTCGTCGAGCGCACTCTGGTGCTCGAACATCAGGTTGTGCATGATCCAGAACGCCCCGTCTCCCGCTTGCACCGCAACCGATTCCGCGGCTTCGGCTGCGTGCTCGGCGTGCGGGTGGCTCTGTGCGATCGGGAAGTGGCGAAACACGAACCGCAGCCGGTTGCTCAGGCGTTCCTGTACCCGCTTGAGCACCGGATAAGCCGCGCCGCAAAACGGGCATTCGAAATCGCCGTACTCGATGAGCGTCACCAGCGTCGAGTCGTCCCCCAGCACGTGGTCCTGGTCGCTAACGGCTGGTGCCAAACGCTGGTTGCTCATTGCCCCGCCCCTCCCTTCGCTGCCGGTGTCTGCAGAGCTTCGAGGGCTTCGAGGATGCCGTCCGCTCCGGGATTCACTCCGACCGGCGAGACGTAGCTCCAGCGAATGATCCCCTCGCCGTCGATGACGAAAAGCGCCCGCTCGCTGGTCCCGTCTTCGCTGCGGTACACCCCATAGCGCCGCGCCACTTCGCCTTTGGGCTCGAAGTCGCTCAGCAGGGTCAGGTGCAACCGCCGGGCCTCCTTGAACGCGGTGTGGCACCAGGCTCCGTCCACCGAGATCCCCAGTAGCTCGGCGTGATGGCGCTGGAATTCGGAGTGCAGCTCGTTATAGAGCGCCATTTGATCGCCGCAGACGGGACTGAAGTCGGCCGGATAAAAGGCCAGGACCACTGGATTCCCCCGAAACTCCGAGAGGGAGATCCGCTGATCCGGCGTCGCGTGGAGGGTGAAGTCGGGCGCGGGGGTTCCGGGGGGAAGCGCGTGATGCATGTATGTCCTCCGAAGCGGTGGTCCGCAGGCGAGAGACGGGTATCGTCAAGCGCCAGGGATCGGAGCTCAAGGAGAAGATATCAGCCCCGCGCCGACTTGCGGACTCGCATCGAGCGGCTTAGCGGGCCGGCGTGATCGGGAGTAGGTTATGCGGAGAACAGCGCCCTGGAGAGCAGCAGGGGGGGAAGAGGGGAATGAGCGCTGTACGATTGCTGGTGGGAACGCGCGAGGGTCGCTTCCGGGCTGGGAGATTTTCCACCTCAAGGGGTCTCCGGCCGAGAGCGAACGGCTCTAGCAGGTCTGGTACCTCGAACCCGATCAACCGCGGATTCAAGTCGCAGTACATCCCCGACCCGAACGCGGAAGTGGATAAGCGGTCAGTCGCTCTCCCGGACATCGCTCAGCGATGAATCGGGAAGCGATCGATCTGCCCTGGCTTTCTCACGTTCACGCTTGCTGAGGAGGACCGCCATGTCACAGGAGCAGGATCTCGATCGTCGCAGTTTCGTCCGCCTTGCAGCCGTAACCGCCGCAACTCTTTCCACGAGGGGTAACGTCATGACACAGGCACTCAGCAATGCCGGGCCGCGAACGAACGGCTCCTCCGCCGAGATTCGTCCGTTCCATTTCACCGCTTCGGACGCGGAGCTGACCGACCTGCGGCGGCGCATCAACGCCACCAGGTGGCCCGAGCGCGAATGGACCCAGGATTCCTCGGACGGCGTGCCGCTCGGCACGATGCAGAAGCTCGCGCGTTACTGGGGAAGTCAATACGACTGAAGGAAATGTGAGACCAGGCTGAACGCGCTGCCCCAGTTCACCACCCAGATCGACGGGCTCGACATTCACTTCATTCACGTGAAATCGAAGCAGCCGAACGCCCTCCCGGTCATCGTCACGCACGGCTGGCCCGGCTCGATCATCGAGCAGCTCAAGATCATCGATCCGCTCACCAATCCGACCGCGCACGGCGGGAGCGCGGCCGATGCGTTCGACGTGGTGATTCCGTCGCTGCCGGGCTACGGCTTCTCGGGCAAGCCGACCGGCCCGGCCTGGAATCCCCTCACCATCGCCCGCGCGTGGGCCGAGCTCATGCAACGACTCGGCTACACCCGCTACGTCGCCCAGGGCGGCGATTGGGGGAATGCCGTCTCCGAGGTCATGGCGCTCCTGCAGCTGCCGGGATTGTTAGGCATCTCCACCAACATGTCGGCGACAGTGCCCGCCGAGATCGTGCAGGCGATGGCCAGTGGGCAGGCGCCCCCGGCCACGCTCACACCGGACGAACGGCGTGCGTGGGAGCAGCTCGACTTTTTCTACAAGAAGGGACTCGGCTACGCCAACGAGATGGGGCTCCGGCCCCAGACGCTGTACGGGCTCGCCGATTCTCCCGTCGGTCTCGCCGCCTGGATGATCGACCACGACGCGCGCAGCGAGGAGCTCATCGTGCGCGTCTTCGACGGAGCGACTGAGGGCCTGTCGCGCGACGACATCCT
>DASYPD010000323.1:0-6533 GCA_036007005.1 Gemmatimonadales bacterium | reverse complement strand
TAGCCAATAGCCAATAGCCCATAGCCCATAGCCCATATGCCCATCGCCGAGCTGCTCTTGCCCGAATTCGATCAAGAAATGTCCACTACTCGGAAGATCCTGGAGCGCGTGCCGGAAGGAAAAAGCGATTGGAGGCCGCATCCCAGGTCTATGACGCTCGGCCGGCTGGCCGGGCACGTCGCCGAGCTGGCGGGCTGGGGTGCTAACACGCTGGAGCGGACCGAGCTCGATTTCGCCCCGCCCGGCGGGCCGACCTACCAGCCCACGATCTTCACCAGCCGCGCCGAAACGCTGAAACTGTTCGACGAGGGAGTGAAGGCCACCCGCACCGCCATCGCGAAAGCGAGCGATGCCGACCTGCAGGTGCCTTGGTCGCTCAAGCGCGGAGGCCAGGTTCTGCTCAGCATGCCTCGCGGGGCGATGTTCCGTTCCCTCGTCATGAACCACCTCATCCACCACCGCGCCCAGCTCGGCGTGTTCCTGCGCCTCAATGACGTCGCGATCCCGGGAAGTTACGGCCCCAGCGCCGACGAGCCGAGGTTCTAGGCGGTGAGCCACGCTCCTAACTCCGCAGCGGCCGCCTTTTCCCCCGCATAGAGTGACTCCACCCGCTTTTTCAGTTCCTTCCGCAGCGCGGCGCTCTGTGCCTCGTTGAGCGGAAAGCATTCTTTCATCTGCGTCCCCAAAGCCCCCAGCTCTGTGCCGCAGGCCCCGCCCTCCCACGTCGACGCGCCTTCGCTGTGGTACAGCTCCGATTTGCGGGTTAGCAGCTCCTTGCTCTCTCGAAACGCGGGAACCCCATCCGGCAGGGCCGCATCCGCCAGCGCACTCCACCCTGCGCCGAGTTCCCCGTAGCGCTTGGCCAGGCCGCCGAGCCTCGCATCGCCCAGCCGCGCGGCACTTTCCTCGAGAAACTCCGCGAACAGGGGGCGGCACAATCCCCCGCCGGTGCCGTAGTGCTCGATGTATTCGTTGATCGAGCGCAGCCCGAGATAGAGGTGGATTCCGGGAGGGAAGGTTTTCTCCCACGAGTCTGCGGCCTTGCTGCCGTCCAGCCGGTCGGCCCAGGTGGCAAAGGCCTCGAGGCTGAAGTTTTTCATTCTCGCGTTGCGGAACCCCTCCACGCACGCGGAGATCCCGGCGCGGACCAGTGCCGGAAGCAGCGGCGTTTTTCCCGCGCTCTCGAGCGCCAGCAGGCGGTTCTTCTGACTTTTGATGCGAGCCCGGCTCATGGCCAGGTCGGCGAGCCGTATGCGGCGCGGCTCATCGGCCACCTCGCCGACCAGGGCAACCCCGGCCCCGTCGTCGATCGCGTGCACGCCCACGACGCGATAGCCTTCCACCCACACCATCACTGGTCGTCCCCCCTCGAGCAGTTGCCGCAGCTGCGTCTCGGCCGGCTTGCTGCCCGAAGTTTCCTTGACCACCGTTCTCACGCCGAGTCGCTTGGCCGCGCCCTCCGCCCAGGCGCGATGATCCTGCCAGAGATGGCGGCCCGCCACGAAGAAGCTGGAGAAGTTCTCCTTGGCGTAGTGAAACGAGAACACCCCGGCTCCGATTCCGCCCGCGATGCCGAATACCATCGCTTCGCTGAAGGGCGCGCCGCTGCTCGGGTCCCGTACCCCGGCGTGCGTCAGCATGGCGCGCAGGATCGCCGCAGCCGGGACGCTCCCGGGAAAGTGGTAGGCTGCTGCTGGGCTTGAAACAGGCTGAGGCGCCTGGCGGAGCACCTGCCGCCGCGCCGAGGCGTAGCTTTCGCCGGTCTTCGCCATGCGCGCGCGGACCAGCTGCTTGAGGTGCTTGTGCGTCGTCATCGTCCACATCCTCCTCGAGCCGGAGAAAGGACCCCACGCATCCTGGCTCCCCGGCATTCGAGAAGCAGGTAGACAAGTGACGCCGTTCCTCGAGGACAGCGATCCCCTTTGCCTCCGCGTGCGCCGGGTGGCGTGAGCATCCGGTCAGGAGGTCAGGCGCGAGGTCGCGCCGGCAGGTACCCTAACATTTCTTTCGCGGGAGCGGAAGAGGGTCGGGACTTGCTACCAGGTGCGCCACGGCTGAGGAGCTGCAGAGCCTCCCAGAGGAGCTTCGCCGCCGCGGGATCGTGCTTTGCTTAGGGAGGAGAAACGCGCGATGGCGCTCCAGATCCTGGTGCCCGAGGAGCAGGGCGGCCAAAGCGAACCGCAGTGATCTCAGCCAGGATCGCGAGCGCGATCTCCGCGGGATTCCGTCCGCCCAGGTCCAGTCCGATCGGTCCGTGCAATCGGGCGATCTCCTCCTCGCTGAATCCCGCCGCGCGCAGTCGCTCCCGCCGGTGTGCCTGGGTCTTCTTCGAGCCGATCGCTCCGATGTAGCGGGCGGGAGAGCGCAGCGCGAGCTCGAGGGCCGGCTCGTCGAACTTGGGATCATGGGTCAGGATGCAGACGCAGGTCGCGGCGTCGAGCCCCACCTGGCGGAAAACGTCCTCTGGCCAGCCCAGCAGGAGCTCGTCTGCCTCGGGAAAGCGCTCGCGGGTGAGGAAACTCTCCCGGCCGTCGGCCACCACCGTCCGGAACCCCAGCGGCTTCGCCAAGTGCACCAGCGCCGTGGCGATGTGGACGCCGCCGAAGATCAGCAGCGTCGGGCGCCGGGGGAACACCTCGCAGAACACTTCGACCTCTCCTGCCTCGCCCGGGATCGTCGCGACCTTGCTGGTGAGTCCGTTGAGCGCCGCCTCGGCCCGCTCCGCGATCGGCACTTCGAGCTCCGTGGGTAGCTCCCCGAGGCGGGTCCGCGCTCCTCCCTCCTCGAGCACCAATCCGCTCCCGAGCGGAGCCGCGCCGCCGATCACCGTCGCGACCACCGAGCCGGATGTGCGTCGCGCGGCCGCGAGGATCTCCGGACGCACTGAAGGCTCCACCAACACCTCGATGGTTCCGCCGCAGGAAAGCCCCATTTCCCACGCGCGCTCGTGGCTCACGCCCCAGCCGACTTTTTTCGAAGCGTTCTGCTCGATCGCCGCCCGGATCTCCAGAGCGGCGGCGCTCTCCACGCAGCCCCCCGAGACCGAGCCGGCCATGCGACCCTTCGCCGTGACGAGCAGGCACGCGCCCTCGGGGCGCGGGGCCGATCCCCACACCTGCGTGACGACCGCGCGCCCGACCGGCCCGGTTGCGGCGAGCTGCTCGTATTCAGCGAGGAGATCGCGCATCAGGGCGGCGTGGCGCTCGTCTCGTTCTCGAGCGCGCTCAGGTCTTCGGGTCGGTCCACGTCGGGATTCGTGCCTGCCACTGAGACAGTCCGGATGTTGATGCCTCTGCGCAAAAGCACCGGGGCGAGGCCGCTCTCGCCCCGCATTTCGGACGCGAACGGCCAGAGACTCCGATCGAGCAACAGCGGATGCCCCGGCTCGCCCGGCGCTTCGCGATACGACGGCCGCACGGCAGGGATTCCGCCACCCCGCCACGCGTCGATCAGCGCGCGAATGACATCCAGCCGGAGCAGCGGCTGATCCCCGAGGCAGATCAACAGCGCCGCGGGCGCGAGCCCGCCTTCCCAGCCGCGCAGCAGCTCGATGCCCGCCCGCAGGCTGTCGGACAAATCGCCTTGCGAGCCACGCGACGCCACGGGATAGCATCGGTAGTCGATTGCCAGCGAGCGCACGGCGTCATCCTCGGGGCGGTGCACCACGATCGTGTCCTGCAGCAAGCCGGCCGCTCGCGCCGCGCCGAGCGTCACCAGCACGTGGCCCAGCAGCTCCCGCTCGTGCCACCTGACCAGGAGTTTGGCGCTGCCGAACCGTTCGCTCCGCCCGGCGGCGGGAACGAGCGCGTAGACTCGCAGGAAAACCTGCCCTCGAAGGAAGTGCTTCCGAGCGGCACGCTACTCAGGCGGGAGGGTAGGGTCAAGCCGAATCCGCGAAACGGCGAGCCCCGGCAACAGGTCTCCGCCCAATTACGTTACTAGATTGCAGCGGTAGGAGCGCAATTCCTTGGGGTGTAGCTCAACTGGCAGAGCGCCCGGCTGTTAACCGGAAGGTTGCAGGTTCGAAGCCTGCCGCCCCAGCTCCTTTCGCAGGGTAAGCCAAGCCGGGTCGGCTGCCCGCTCACCGACCGGTGCGCGGGCAGCGTTCCCTCCTTACATGTTCTTCTTCTGTGTCGGAGTGCTGCCGCTCTTACTGGTTCCGGCGCCCGCGCCGGTCGCCGCACCCGAGGGATGCTCCCGGCGATTGTGGCCGTCGAGCTGTTCCTTGCTGTCGAACGTGGCACCGCAGGCTTTGCACTCGTAAGTATTGGGATTCGGCATCTTCCCTGCCTCCAGCGCGGCCGAAAGGACAACACCGCACGAGTTCGCCGCAGGCACCGTGCGGGGCGATCGCCGTGATTTCCAACCCTCAGCGTCTGATCAGATCGCTATCTGCAGGGACGCCGCGCCGTTGAGCGGGGACACAGCGCGGGATTCGGACACAGCAGAGAGTCGGGAGGGACTGCTAAAACGCCCTGTTGACTGTTGACGCGGTTCCCGCTCACCGCTTTCTGAGTCGCGCCAGGTCCGCTTCCGCCAATCTGCGCGACCGAGGAGGTGACCACCACCAGGTTGGCTGGCCGAGAGGCACACCCGCCAATAGCCAATAGCCAATAGCCAGTAGCCAATAGCCTCTTCATAGCCCCAGCAACCCGAGCAGGTCCCCCGGCCGCTCCAGCCAGTAATCCGGGGCGGTGCATTCCAGGTGATCTCTTCCGAACGGCCCCCACAATACCGCCCCGGTCCTCACCCCTGCCGCGCGGCCCGCTTCCATGTCGTGGATGCTGTCTCCTACATAGATGGCCCGTTCGGGGATCTCGCCGAGCCGGCGGAGTGCGAGCTGGATCGGCTCGGGATGGGGCTTCGGATTCTGGACCTCATCGGCGCCGATGATCAGCTCCATCGCTTCCTCGAGCCCGATCAGCTTGAGGCCCCGGAATGCGCCCGGGCGGTTCTTGCTCGTGACCAGGGCCGTGCGGAAGCCGCCGGCACGGATGGCCTTCACCATCTCCACGACGCCAGGATACGCCGTCACCCTCGCATCGTGATGGGCCAGATTGTACTCCCGGTAGGTCGCCACCATGGCGTCGAGTTGGACCGGGTCGTCGCACCAGTCGCGGAACTGCACCAGGAGAGGCGTGCCGAGCCCGGCCAGCCAATGCGCATCGCTGCGCGCTGGGAGTGCGTGCGCGGCGAGGGTATGGTGATAGCTGTCGAGGATGAGCCGGATGGAGTCGATCAGCGTGCCGTCGAGATCGAAGAGCACGGTGGTGAGCTCTGCCATGCCCGGAAGCTAGCAAGCTTCCCCAGGCGGCTCTACCAGCAGGAGGCCGATCAGCTCTATCCCCCTGACTTCCGGCGGAGCGGGCTCGGCCGGGAGTCGGCCCAGCCTGGCGAGCAGCTCGGCGAGTGGCAGCTCCGCCCATTGCTCGACCAGTCGGGCCTCACCCGCGGTATGGCCTCGCCGCAGCAAGCAGAGTCCCCGCTCGAGCAGCGCCAGGCGCCCCGTCTCGCGTTTCCGCGCCGCTTCCCGCGCCAGCGCGAGAATCCGCCTCAACGCGCGGCGGGACGGAGCGGAACCTGCGGCGCGCAGCAACCGCGCGCCGTGGGCCTGGCGCAGCGCCTCTCGCACCAGGACGGCGAGCGCTCTACTCACGGGCCGTAGCGCTCGCGCCGGCGGAGCAGTAGCGGTCCTCGCGCCCTGCGCCGCTTCCAGTAACCCGGCGATCGTCGCCGGGTCGTCGCTCCACCCCGTTGCGCTGCGCGCGAGCACCACTTCGCGTAGGCTCCCATCACTCATGCCGAGCCGGAATCCTGCCGCCGCGCCGGCGCCCGGTCCACGGGTTACTCCAACGCCTTCCGACCACTCGACCGCCCGCCAGCTTGCCGCAATCCTTGCTCGTAGCCTCCAGGGCGCGTCCTCGGCCCGGCCCAGGCCAAGCTGTTGGGGCAGCCCCGCCTTGAGCTGGAGAATCGCGTGCTGCCGAAGGGTCGCTTCGAGCGAGGGCGGCGGCAGCAAGCGGATCACCTCGATGTGCCGGTGCAACGAGCCAAGCCGCAGGGCGCGACCGCTGCGCTGCTCGAGTCTGACCGCGGTCCAGGGAAGATCGTAGTGAATCACGCGCTGTAGCAGCGGCAGATCCAGCCCTTCGGACGCCACGTCGGTGGCGAGCAGCAGTCGTGGTCGCGGCAGTACGCCGTCACCGGGGAGCACCGCTTTGCGAAACCAGTCGAGCACATCCTCCCGCTCAGCAGTGGCCTCGTCCAGTCCCGCCGCTCGCCCCGTGCACCACGCGGCGCCTCGTCCCAGGTGGCGCCGGAGATACCGCACCGTGGCGATCGTCGTGGTGAAGACGAGACTCGTCTTTCCGTCCGCAAGGATTTCCCGGAGCGTCTGTGCCTTGGCGTCGGGCTCCTCGCTCCACGCCCGTGCGGCGGCCAGCAGCGCGGCGGCCGGCTCCAGGTCCTCGAGCGCCAGCTCGCTTGCGGGCAACCCCTCCGCGAGCAGCGGCCACAGCACCAGTTGTTCGCCT
>DASYPD010000322.1:0-4381 GCA_036007005.1 Gemmatimonadales bacterium | reverse complement strand
GCGCTTGCTGCTGACCGGGGCGGCAGCAGAAGCGCAGGTCGTTAGGCGCTCGCCCACTTGACTGTCACTTGATGAGGGAGGGCGATCCATTCGAGTGGGACCCAAAACAATCCGTTGACCCCAGTGTCCTCAGCCGCGCGTTGCTTCAAGGGAGGTTGCATGCACTCCGTCCTTCTGATGCTCTTGCTGCTGGTCGCAGCGTGTGGCCTTCTTAGCCCCACAGACCCATATGTGATGACAGGTACCTGGACGGTGCAGAATGCCCTGGGGGTCTCGAACGGCGAGGAGCCCGGTTCGACATGCGCGGGATCCACGACCTGGACAATTGTGGATGAGAGTGTCCGGATTACGGGTACCAGTTCTGGCACTCTCTGTGGCCTCGACCTGAATGGCAAGGCCATATTCGACCGGGAGCAGGCAGCCCTCACGGTCAGTAAGGGCTGTCTCAGGTGGACTGGCTCTATGACCTCCGCCATCGCTGCGAACGGAGTCCTTACCGCGGCGTGCGGTAACTGGGGTGGCGGTGGCACGTGGGACGCTACTCGCAAATAGACCCAGGACGCGCGACTGCACACCGAAGAACTCCAGACACGGCTCTCGCAATTTGTGCTATTGAGACCGAGCAGGCGTGTCTACCCTCGATGCCGCAATCGCACACCACCCCGTCCCCACTGGTTCCAACGACCTCGAGGTCATCCGTCGAAACCTATCGCTTGTCATTCCAAGGGTGAAACTGCGGCGCCTAACCCACGCTTGCTGCTGCCGGTGGCCTCCACGGTTCGGCCGCCGCCGAGATATGTTATTGAGCGGATGGCGGCGGCCTCACCAGGCCCCCGCAGCAGAAGCGCGATGCGTTGGGCAGCCCAAATAACGAGTACGACCTTAAGCTTAAGGTCCGTTCCGCTCGAAGAGTTAACTCCGCTGCAAGGAAGCGCTGTCCGGATCTCTTCCCCGTCATTCGTCTTAGGCGTTGAGGCCGCAGTCCTCTAACCGCCACCCTGCCCCGGAGCAAACAATGGCTCGTGTACGTGTCCACAACTTCTCGATCTCGCTCGACGGCTACGGCGCCGGCCCGCACCAGACGCGTGAAGAGCCCCTCGGCGTTGGTGGCGAAGCGCTGCACGACTGGTTCATACCGACCCGCGCATTCCAGCGCATCAATGGCAAGACCGGTGGCACTATTGGCCCCGATGACGATATCGCGGCGCGTTCCGGGGAGGGGGTTGGTGCGTGGATCATGGGACGTAACATGTTCGGCCCGATTCGCGGTCCCTGGCCCGATGAGGCATGGCGCGGCTGGTGGGGAAAGAACCCGCCGTACCACGGCCCGGTATTTGTGTTGACGCATCACAGCCGCCCACCCATCCAGATGGAAGGCGGCACGGTCTTTCACTTTGTGACGGACGGTGTCCGCGATGCGCTGGAACGAGCGACCGCGGCAGCAGAGGGGAAGGATGTGCAAATCGGGGGCGGCGTGGCGACGATCCGACAGTATCTCGAGGCGGGGCTCATCGACGAGATGCACCTAGCGATCGCGCCACGGTTGCTCGGGTCCGGCGAGCATCTCATGTATGGTCTTGATCTCCCGGCTCTGGGCTATGAGTGCACAACCCATCTGCCGACCGGTGCCGCCACCCATGTCGTGCTGAGAAAGACGTCATCATCGTGAGCGGTGACTGATCGCCAGTGGAGTTGAGGCCGGCGACGAAGGTCCGCGCGCTGTCGAGGCACGGGCTCTGCACAGACTGGCACGGCGCTGGACTGCCTCGCTGCCTAACCCGCGCTTGGAGCCGACGAGGGTGCCTACTGGCGGCAGCGCAGCACCCTCGCGGCTCAAGCGCAGGCCGTTTGACGGGGCCTGATCCCTTCAGTCTTAATCCCACTCGCGACGCTTCTGGGCCTTCTGACATCACATTTCTAGTCCCACTCGGAGCCGTACGATGCGGTGGTCGTTCCTCATCCCTGCCATGGCGCTTGTGTCGCCCGCACGCGTCGGCGCGCAAATTCCGAAGTCCCTCGGCCCCCCGACGGCCGTGCTTCCCTATGACTTCTCCCACATCGCCGGCATTCGGGAGCTGGCAAACGGCAACGTGCTGGTGAGCGATGATCGCGATCGGGTTGTGGTCCTGGCTAACTTCGCAGCGGGTACCGGCAAGCGTGTCGGACGCGAAGGCGCAGGTCCAGGGGAGTATGCACGCCCCGGAGCGTTACTTGCCGTCGCTGGAGACAGGACTCTTTTGCTGGATCCGGGCAACGCCCGGTTCCTGGAGTTTGATCCCGCCGGTGCGATCGTCGGAACGCTCTCTCCCGCCGCTCGCAGCCCCTCTCCTCAAAGCAGTCACCTGCTCGCCCTCGCCGCGAGCTGGGATGCGCGAGGAACTGACAGGGCCGGGCGAGTCTACTTTGAGCAGCTCCCGGGACCTCTCCGGCCCGGCGAAAGACGCAGAGTGCCGATTGTGTCGTGGGAACCCGCCACTGGTGCTCTCGACACCGTCGCCACCTACACGCTCAGCGATACGATGCTCACGCTCGTGCCGGAGATTCGCGGACGGGAAGCGGCCATTCGCCCCCGCGCGTGGCCTGCTCGCCCCCAATAGGCCGTTGCGCAGGATGGCGGGATCGCGCTGGCCCAGCCCTTCCCATATCACCTGTCCTGGCTTCGTGGTTCCCAGCGCACCGATGGGTCCTCCGTCTCCTATACTCCCCTTCGGGTAACTTCTCAGGACAAGGGAGCCTTCCTCGAAGAAGTCCGGGGTTCGCGAGGGAGCAGCCGACCGTCCGAAGGTGGGACGCCTGCCCCTGCGGGCGCACGTCCGCCACTCCACAAAACCGAAGGAGAGCCACTCTTTCCCGATGCCAAACCGCCGTTCAGCGGTCGGGATGCGATCCGTGTAGGTCCCAACGGTATTGCTTTGGTGGCGCGGACTCGCAGCATTTCGGATTCTCTTTCACGCGTTGACCTGTTCGATGCCCTGACAGGAAACCCAATCTCCCAATTAGTCCTTCCCCCTCACACCAGAATCGTCGGATTCGGTGAGCGCAACCTCTACTTGGCCCGCCGGGATCTCGACGACCTCGAACACCTCGAGCGCTATCGTTGGCCGTGAACCTATGAGACCGTGCTGAGCTTTCGCCCGCCGACCGCTCGCGCCGTCTAACCCGCAAATGCAACTGACGGGGTCCTGACCGCTTCGGCCGCCGCCCACTATATTGGTCCGATGGTTGGCGGCGGCCTCAGCAGGGCCCCGCAGTTGATGTGCAGCTCGTTAGGCAGCACTGGTTGCGAATCATGACCTACACTTCAACGATCCGCAGGTGTGTCCGTGATGGTCGACCTTGATGGGCTACGGCGCTCCGCGAAACGGGTTTCCTCCACGCTCGTCGCGGGCCTTTTGCTGGCAGCTTGCACCTCTAAGGAATCTATGAACGACGTCCAGCTGACCGAGTTTGCCACTCGCTACGCAGCGGCTTGGAGCAGCCAAAATCCGAATAGCCTCGCTGCGTTCTACGCTGAGGATGGTTCCTTAACCGTGAACGACGGCACGCCCTCGGTTGGGCGGGCAGCAGTGCGGGCGACGGCCCAGGGGTTCATGAGCGGCTTCCCCGACATGCATGTCCGGATGGATTCCGTGGTCCGAACGGGCTCGACTGTGCGTTTCCATTGGACCTGGACCGGTACGAACACTGGTCCGGGCGGGACCGGCCGACCCGTGCACATTAGCGGGTACGAGGACTGGACGCTGACCCCGGTCGGCCTGATCGCCCGGTCGCTGGGCCACTATGATGAAGCGGAATACCAGCGGCAGATGACGGGCAGTGGCACCACGGCACCGTGACTCTGGACTGGCTGGGGCGGCACTCGTGCTGTGCTGCCTAACCTACCAGGAAAGTAGAAACCATGACGGACAACATGACAAAACCAACGGACGCGAGCGTTGCGAGCTACCTGTCCGCCATCAAAGACGAGGCGCGGCGCGAAGACTGTGCAGCGTTGGCCAAGCTCATGACGAAAGCGGCGAAGCAGGCCCCGAAGATGTGGGGCACAAGCATCGTCGGGTTCGGCAGCTATCACTACAAGTATGAAAGCGGGCGCGAAGGCGAGTCCTGCCTGACGGGTTTTTCCTCGCGCAAGGCTGACATCACCGTCTACCTCCTGGCGGAGTTCCCTGGGCGGGACAAACTTCTCCCCAAGCTTGGGAAGCACAAGGTGGGAGGGGGCTGTCTGCACATTCGCCAACTCAGCGATGTTGATCTCAAAGTCCTTGAAGAACTGATCGTCAGTGCCGTCGCGGAGCGGCAGCGGCGTCATAGCTAGCGGCGCGGTGGCGCCTAACCCGCGCCTGCTGCTGCGGGGGCGTGAGCGGCTCAGCCGCCGCAGGAT
>DASYPD010000321.1:0-1514 GCA_036007005.1 Gemmatimonadales bacterium | reverse complement strand
GCTGCCACTTGACCACGATCGCGTGCTGCAGCTCCTCGCCCGTGAGCGTGCGCCGCTCGGTTTGCTGCACCAGCTCCCACACTTTGTCGAGGAAGCGGCGCGGACCGCTGAGGCCCTTGTCCTGGAAGTCGCCCCCGTCCTCGTAGGGTCCCAGGAACATCAGGTACATCCGGAAGCTGTCGGCGCCCCATTTGGCGAGGTACTGATCCGGGATCACGACGTTGCCGCGCGACTTCGACATCTTGGCGCCGTCCTTCACGATGGTGCCGTGGGCGCGGAACTTCCGAAACGGCTCCTCGAAAGGGAGCCGGCCCTGGTCAAAGAGCACCATCGCGAGGAAGCGGCTGTAGAGCAGGTGGAGCACCGCGTGCTCGTTGCCGCCGATGTAGCTCGCCACCGGCAGCCAGCGCCTAACCCGCTCGTCGTCGAAGGGCCGGTCGTCGAATTCGGTCGCCAGGTAGCGCAGGTAGTACCAGGCCGAATCCAGGAACGTGTCGGAGACGTCGGTCTCCCGGTGGCCGGGCTTCCCGCAGCGCGGGCAGGGCACCACGTACCACTCCTCGTGCCGCGCCAGCGGGGACACGCCGGTGTCATCGGGCTGAAAGTCCGCGATCGGGGGCAGCAAGACCGGGAGATCCTGCTCGGGCACCGGCACCGGGCCGCACGCCTCGCAGTAGATGATCGGGATGGGCGGTCCCCAGTAGCGCTGGCGGGAGATGCACCAGTCATAAAGCCGGTACTGCACCCGGCCCTTGCCCAGGCCTTCAGCCTCGAGCCAGTCCACGATCGCGCGTAACCCCGCCTCGACCGGGAGCTCCGAGAAGCGGCCCGAATTGACCAGGCGCAGGCCGCTCGTCCCCGTGCTTGGCTCGTACACCGGGGTGGCGGCGGTTTCTTCCTCGCCGGCGAGCACCCGGACGATCGGGAGCCGGTAGGCGAGCGCGAAGAGAAAATCCCGCTCGTCGTGCGCCGGCACTCCCATGATCGCCCCGGTGCCGTACTCCATCAGCACGTAATCCGCGATCCAGACAGGGATCTTGGCGCCCGTCGCGGGATTCACCGCATAACCGCCGGTGAAGACGCCGCTCTTGTCCTTCTCGCCGACTTTGCGGGAGACGATGTCTTTCGCCGCCGCTGCTTTGCGATAGGTCTCCACCGCGTTCCGCTCGCTCGGCGCGGTGAGCCGTTCGACCAGCGGATGCTCCGGGGCGAGCACCATGAAGCTGGCTCCGAACAGCGTGTCGGGTCGCGTCGTGAAGACGCGAATCGGCCCCGCCTCACTCGGGAATTCGATGTCCGCGCCTTCGCTCCGTCCGATCCAGTTGCGCTGAGCCGTGACCGTCGACGCCGACCAGTCCATCTTGGCCGGATCGTCGAGATTGGCGAGCAGCCGCTCGGCGTATTCGGTGATCCGGAAGAACCACTGCTCCAGAAAGCGCTGCTCCACCGGACTGCCGCAGCGCTCGCACGCCCCGTTGATCACCTGCTCGTTGGCGAGCACGGTCTTGTCGCGC
>DASYPD010000320.1:0-2313 GCA_036007005.1 Gemmatimonadales bacterium | reverse complement strand
AATACCCGTGCACCTGGAGCTCTTGCTTCACCGGCTTCAACGGATGCGCCGCGCCCGCCACATCCGCCGGCCGGTACGTCCCCAGGACCAGCAAGCGCGCGGAGTCCCGACGCCGGGCCAGCATGCCCAGCAGATCGATCGTGGCCGAGTCGCTCCAGTGCAGGTCTTCCAATAGCAGCACCAGCGGCACGTCACGCGTCACCGCCTCGAGCGCCTCCACCAGCTCCCGCAACATTCGCTCTCGCGTCGCGCCCTGCGCGCGCCGCTGTACCGCCTCCACCTCGTCATCCGCCAACAACCCCGGCAACTGCGCCAGCCATGTCGGGGCATGTTGCCTCAGGATCTGAACCAGCTGTTCGCCCCCCACCCCTCGCCCCAGACGCACGAGCGCCTCGAGCACCGGCAGGTAGGGTTCACCCGCGCCGTGCTGCTCCACGCACTGGCCGCGACCGATGCGGAGCGCGCCGCCCTCGCCGATCCCCGCCAGCAACGCCTCCACCAGCGCCGTCTTGCCGATTCCCGGCTCCCCCGTCACGAACACCACCTGCCGCTGCCCGTTGAGCGCCTGCTCCAACCGCTCCCGCAGTCGCCCCAGCTCCGCGTCGCGGCCCACCAACGCCGTCGTCCCCTGCCCGACAACCGGGCCTCCGGGGCGCTGCTTCTCAGGACCGGATCCGGGGACCCGGGCCCCGACAGCGGACACCGCCGCCGTCGCGCGCGCGATCGGCCCAATGAACCGAAAGCCCCGCCGGTGCACCGTCTCGATGTACCGCGGCGCCTCCGACGAATCCACCAGCGCCTTGCGCAGATCGCGGATGCAACTCGCCACCGCCGCGTCGCTCACGATCGCGTCCCGCCACAGCGTCGTCAGCAGCTCGTCCTTCGTGACCAGGCGCCCCGCGCGCTCCACCAGGTGTCGCAACACCGCGAACGCCCGCGGCGTCAGCTCGAGCCGCCGCTGCCCGCACCACGCCCACTCGTTCTCCATCTCGAGGCGCACCGCGGGAAGCTCTCCGGGCTGCCCTCGGCTCATGCTCTGCCTCCACTCGACACCGTGCTCACCCCGCCCCGGGCGCTGCCGGATGGGATCGCCTGGCCCGCCCCGCCCGTGATCCGCCCGCTCGACTCTCGAGCTCCTCCAGCAGCGACTTCGCGTCGCTCAGGTCGGCCGTGTCGAATCCTTCCGTGAACCAGTTGTAGACGCCCGAGAGCAGCGCGTGCGCCTCCCGCCCTTTCCCCTGTCCCGCCCACAGCCGACTCAAGCTCGTTGCCGCGCGCAGCTCCAGCGATTTCGCCTTCTGGCTCCGTGCCACTCCGATGGCCTGGAGGAAGCACGACTCGGCGTCGTCCGCCACGGCGGTGCTCGCTACCGCGGATGGCTGCGTGAGCGCGCCCCTCAGCCGATAGAGCTCGGCTTCCCAATAGTGCTGTCCAGACTGCTGCCCGGCCACGAATGCCTCGCTCACGACGGACAGGCCTTCGGCCAGCCGACCGAGCTTCTCGTGGACCTCGGCCACCAATGCCAGGTAGGCGGGGACCAGGACCGCTGCTCCAATGTTCCGGTGCCTCGCCAGCCCGTCCCGCATCTGAGCGAGCCCTTCCTCCTCACGTCCGTCTTGAGCGAGAAGCCAGCCGCGCTGGATGGCCCCGGCCGTGAGAAACAGCCCGAAGCCATGTTCCGTATCGAGTGCAAGCGCTTCGTCCTCGACGTCCCGCACGGCCGGGCGGTCCCTCCGCCATTGGTGCAACCCAGCGCCGAAGTGGCAGGCGTAGGACACGCTGAACGGGTGATCGAGCGCGCGCGCCAACGCGAACGCCTCTTGCATCCGCGCGGCCGCGCGCGCGGGGTACCCGAGCATCCAGAGCGTCATGGCGGCGTGGGTCATGCACGAGACGCCGGGATCCTGCCCCAGCCGAAACGCCGGTGACCGATTCGGGCTATGGGCGTCCGAATCGTACAGCGCGATCCCCCGCTCCAGATGGGCGAGCGCCGCCTCGAAGTCGCCCGCGTAGAAGGACACGCCGCCCAGCGCATTGTGCGCCGCGAGAAGTGGCACAGTATCCCGCGTCGCTTCCGCAATGGTCAAGAGCTGGGCCGCGATGTCGCGCGCCGTCTGAAACTCCCCCCGAACGAGATAGAATCGCCCGAGGCCGATCAAAACCGGAGACAGTTGCGCCGTGTCTCCGACCTGCTCGCACAGCTCGCGTGCGCGCGCGTAGGTACGCGCTACCTCGGGCGCCGCATAGCCCTGGGTCGCCGAGAGGGCTGCCCCGAGCAGGATCTGGAGCGCCAGCTCCTGCTGGGTGCGCTCC
>DASYPD010000319.1:0-3060 GCA_036007005.1 Gemmatimonadales bacterium | reverse complement strand
TTCCACCGAGCCGGCGGGCTCGAGAATCCCGTTGAGGCCGTCCTGGATCAGCTCGGGCAAGCCGCCGGCGCGGCTCCCCACCACCGGGACCCCGCACGCCATCGCCTCGAGGGCGGCGAGTCCAAAGGACTCGCTCTGGGTCGGCAGCAGAAAGAGATCGCTCTGCTGCAGCAGCGGGGCCACGGTGTCGATCCGGCCCAGAAACCTGACGTCGCCCTCCACCCCGAGGGTGCGGGCTTCGCGCTCGGCGTCGTCCCGCTCCGGTCCGTCGCCGATCATGAGCAGCGTGGCGGGCAGGGCGCGGCGGATCCGCGCGAAAATGCGGATCACGTCCTTGACGCGCTTGACCTCGCGGAAGTTCGAGATGTGGGTGACGAGCTGGTGGCCCGCTGGACAGAGCCCGTCCCGCTGCTTCTCCGCAACGGGGCGATACTCCTCCAGATTGACGAAGTTCGGGATGATGGAGATCCGGCACTGCGCGCAGCCGAAAGTGCGGATGGTCTCCTCTTTGAGGAATTCCGAGACCGCGGTCACCGCATCGGAGCGCTCGATCGAGAATTTGGTGATGGCGTGGAAGCTGGTCTCCTGCCCGACCAGGGTGATGTCGGTGCCGTGCAGCGTGGTGATCACCTTGAGCGGGTGCGCGGCGCCCAGCATCTCGCGCGCGAGCCACGCCGTGGTGGCGTGCGGAATCGCGTAATGCACGTGCAGCACCTCGAGCCCCTCGCGCAGCGCCACCTCATGCTGCTTCGAAGCCAGCGCCAGCGTATAGGGATAGTGCTCGAAGAGCGGATAGCGGCCCGAGACCGTGTCCACCTCGTGGAAATAGACCCGCTCGGAATACTCCCGGAGCCGGAACGGCATCGCATAGGTGATGAAATGCACCTCGTGCCCCCGACGAGCCAGGTCGAGTCCCAGCTCGGTCGCGAGCGCGCCCGAGCCGCCGTAGGTGGGGTAGCACGTGATTCCGATTTTCATCGGCGTTCCTTGTTTGGTGAGCGGTGAGCGGTGAGCGGTAAGAGGGCAGAAGGGTCGGCCCGCTTCCCGCTCACCGCTTACCGCTTACCGCTTACCGTCCAGGCCACCGCAATCTCCTCCGCCAGCTCTTGCAGCGGCCGCGTCGCATCGAGCGTCAGCACCGGCTCCGGCAGCTGATGCCGGAACCAGGTCTCCTGCCGCTTGGCGTACTGCCGCGTGCTGCCGGCGATCGCCTCGGCCACCGTCTCGCGGCTGCGCCGTCCGTGCAGGTAATCCACCGCCTCGCGGATCCCGACCCCATCGAGACCGGGCGCTCCGGGTGCGTGTCCCTCGCTCAGCACAGCGGCCACCTCTTCGATCAGCCCGCGGCGCAGCATCTCCTCCGACCTGACCCGGATACGCTGATGCAGCACCGGGCGCGGCGCCGTGAGTCGCACATACCACGGCGCCAGGCGGCCCGTCCCGCGGGCCTGTACGTGCCAGCTGGAAAGCGACTGCCCGGTGAGCAGCGCGATCTCAACGGCACGCGCCGCCCGCTGGCGTCCGCCCCCGGCGAATCCGGGATCCAGCCGGCCGGCCCAGCGCACCAGCTCGGGTGCGGGAAGCCCGGCAATCCAGTGCTCCAGGGCGCTCCGGCGCTCCCGATCGAGCGCCGGCTCGACGAACAATCCCTCTGTCAGAGCGCGGATGTACAGCCCGGTACCTCCGACGAGGACCGGGAGCTGACCGCGACCCTGTATTTCGCTCAGCCAGCCCGCCGCGTCGCGCGCGAAGCGGCCGGCGCTGTAGCGCTCGCCCGGATCCACCACGTCGATCCCGTGATGCGCCACGCGCTGGCGTTCCCGGCGGCTCGGTTTGGCGGTGCCGATATCGAGCCGCCGATAAATCTGGCGGGAATCGGCGGAAATCACCTCTACCGGCAGGTGTTCCGCGAGCGCAAGGGCCAGCGCCGTTTTCCCGATCGCGGTGGGCCCGAGCAACACCGGGACCCTAGCGGCGTCCAAAGCGGCGCTCCAGCTCCTCGCGCGGCAACTGTACGATGGTGCTCCTGCCGTGCACGTCATGTGGCGGCAACCTGGTTTCGAAGAGCCGGAGCAGCAGCGCGCGCATCTCGCTCTCCGCAAGCAGGGTTCCCGCCTTCACCGCGGCGCGGCATGCATAGGTGGCGGCGAAGCGCTCGAGCCGATTGGCCCAACCGCCGAAGCGACCCCGCGCCAGATCGGCGACCAACTCGCGGAAACAGGCAACCGCATCGAAGCGCGGATGCGGAGCGGGCACCGCGTGCAGCACCACCGAGCGCCCGCCGAAGGGCTCCACCTGAAATCCCACCGCCTCGAGCGCTTCGCGATGCCGCTCCACCGCTTCGAGCTCCTCATCGGTGAGCTCGAGCGTTTCGGGAAAGAGCAGCCGCTGGCTCGCGGCGCCGCCGCCGGCAAGCTGCGCCATCACTTCCTCGAAGAGCACCCGCTCGTGCGCGGAGTGCTGATCCACGATCACCAGCCCATCGGGCCCCTCGAAGCTGAGGTAGCTCGCGAAGAGCTGGGTCACCGGGGCTTCGAAGCGCCGTGGGGCCGTCCTCTCGTCCGCGCTGTCTCCCCTGCCTTCCCGCTCGAGCGGCGCGAACCAGGCGGCCGGTGCTTCTCCCGGCGCGGCCGGCACCGGTCGCCAGGCCCCGAGGGGCGCCGCCGCCTCGAGCCGGCCCAGCGCATCGCGAATGGCCTCTTCCACCACGCGCTCGACCGCAACGCGGTCGCGGAAGCGGACTTCGAGCTTGGCGGGATGGACGTTCACATCCACCTCGGCGGGATCCAGCGTGAGTCGCAGTAACACGCTGGGGCGGTCTCCCGGATGAATCGCCGAGCGATAGCCTGCTTCCGCCGCGCGCACCAGGAAGGGATCCCGGAAGGGGCGGCCGTTGACGAAGAGCTGGGCGCGGCGGCCGGTAGGGGCGGCATCGCCGGGGCGTTGCGCGTAGCCGCTAACCCGCACGGCGCCCGCGGCGTAGCTCACCGGAATCAGAGTGCCGGCAAGGTGGGGCCCCCACACCCCCGCCAGCCGGGCGCTCTCGTCCTGCTCCGGCGG
>DASYPD010000318.1:0-5631 GCA_036007005.1 Gemmatimonadales bacterium | reverse complement strand
TTTCGCTCGAGGAGGCAGTGCGCAAGGCGAGCTCGGCGGTGGCCACCCGCCTCGCGATCCCCGACCGCGGCGTGCTACGGGAAGGGATGAAAGCCGATATCGTCGTGTTCGACCCCGCCACCATCAGCGACAAGGCGACCTTCGAGAAGCCTCACCAGCTCTCGATCGGCGTGCAGTACGTGCTGGTGAATGGCGTCGAAGTCCTGCGGGAGGGAGCGCACACCGGCGCGAAGCCGGGACAGGTCGTGCGCGGGCCGGGGTGGAGGACCCCGCGGCGCGGCTGACCCTTCGTAAGTCACCCTCAAGGCACCCCGCAACCCTCCGCTCTCGCGCACTTGGGATCGAGCAGCGGCAGACTGAGCCGCGCGAGCTCCCGGTTCACCGCCGCCAGGTCCGTGCTCCACACCTGTGCAAGCCGATCGGTGTAGCTCTTGAGCTCCGCCGAGAGGATCCCGAAAATCTCCGGCATATTGTTGGTCGGGGGACCATCGCCCCGCTCGGCCATCGAGAGCAGGTTGGCCAAGCGATTGTTGACCTTGATAGGAAAGTTGAGCGGATCCTGTCCGCTCTGATTCCGCACCTGGTAGATATTCTCCTCCACCGCAGACGCGTTGCTGTTCAGCGTGGCGCCGCTGGACTTGAGCACCGGGTCGTCCGACTTCTTGAGCCTATCGGCGAGCTGAGCCTTCACACGCCGGATGGCGATCACCGCCTGATTGGCTGCTTCCGCCTTGTCACGCACCCGTTTGGAAAAGGCGTACTGCGCCCTGAGCTCGGCGTCGGTGGCGTCCAGCCAGGGATTGCGGCGCACCGATACAGGCGCGGTCACGGTCTGGCCATCCGCGGTCAATCGAACGGTGTAGCGACCCGGCGGTACCGCCGGCCCTGCCGTCCCGGCGCCCCAGAAGATCATCCCCGGGAACGCGGTAATGCCTTCGCCGCGAAGATCCCAGCTGATCCGCTGGAGTCCTGCGGCTTTCGGCAGCGGGACCGGGCCACCGAAGCGGCTTGGTCCCCGGGTCGAGTCGGGCCGGGCCGTATCGGGCTCGAAGGCCCGCAGCACGGCGCCGGCCGAATCGAGAATCTCGAGCCGAGCCGTGAGCGGGGCTTGCTTGACCAGCCAGCTGAGCATCACGTCCGGACCGGAGCGCACCCCGGCCGGCGGGGTGAAGAGATGGACGCCCCTGCTGAGGAGCTCGGGCGTTGCCTGACGCAGCGGTGCGAGGTTATCGAGCACCCAGAAGCCGCGGCCGTGACTCGCGATCACCAGCTCGTTGTCCTCGACGAGCAGATCGGCCACCGGCACGTCCGGCATGTTGAGGCGGAGCGACTGCCACGACGCGCCGTCGTCATAGGAGAGGAAAACGCCGTGCTGCGTCGCCGCGTAGAGTAACCCGCGCCGGGTGGGATCCTCTCGCACGGCGTGGACGTAGGCATTGGACGGGATGCCGCTCACGATCCTGGTCCAGCTGCGGCCGTAGTCGGCGGTCTTGAAGATGTAGGGCGCAAAATCATCGAGCAGCGGCCGGCGCACCGAGACGTAGGCGGTGCCGGAGCTGAAGCTCGAAGCGTCGATCTGGCTGACCCGCCCGAATTCGGGCATCTCCTTCGGCGTGACGTTGCTCCACGTCTTGCCGCCGTCGCGGGTGACCTGGACCACGCCGTCGTCCGATCCAGTCCAGATCACGTTCACGTCCCGCTTGCCGGGCCCGACCGAGAAAATCGTCGCGTACACCTCAGGGCCGTTCATGTCGCCCGTAATGGGGCCGCCGGAATGACCGAGGGTCATGGGATCGTGCCGGGTGAGGTCGCCGCTCAGGGCGATCCAGCTCCGGCCGCCGTCCGTGGTTTTCCAGAGCCGCTGCGAGGAGACGTACAGCGTCTTCGGGTCGACGGGGGAGAAGATGATCGGGAAGGTCCACTGCCAGCGCTCCCGGATGTCCTTGGAGGGCTCGCCCGAGTAGAACCAGGGATACGGATTCACCTCGCGCGAGGAGCCGGTGCGGCGGTCGAACTTGTCCACGTAGCCGCCGTTGTTGGTGCCGCTATAGAACAGGTCGGGATTGAGCGGATCGGCCGCGATGTAGCCCGGCTCGCCGCCGCCCGCCTGGTAGGAAACCGCCATCCCGCCCGCGGTGGGATCGCGGGCGGCCCCCGCCCCCGGAGTACCGCCGCCGCGCCGGAAAGCACCGAATCCGGCGTTCCAGTTGAAAGGCACGCAGAGCGTGGAATTGTCCTGCTGGGAGCCGCAGACGTGATAGGGAATGTGCCGGGTGGTGATGGCGTGATAGAACTGCTCGGTCGGGTAGTCCTGCGCGGTCCAGCGGCCGCCGGTATTGGTCGAGACCGCCCCGCCGCCGTCGTTGCCGACCACGAGATGGGCCGGGTTATCCGGATCGATCCAGAGGTCGTGAAAATCGCCGTGGGTGCCGTTGCCGATATTGCTGGTCGTCTTGCCGCCGTCGGTCGAACGGAACAGGGAGGTGTTCTGCAGGTAGACCACGTCCGCGTTCTGGGGATCGGCGTGGACGTGGGTGTAATAGAAGGCGCGCTGCCGGATGGCGCGGTTGTCATTGACGAGGGTCCAGCTGGCGCCGGCATCGTCGCTCCGGAAGAGGCCACCCTTTTCGTTCTCGACCAGCGCATAGACGCGATTCGAGCTGGCACCCGACACCGCCACGCCGATGCGGCCGATCATTCCCGCCGGCATCCCCGGGTGGCGCGTCAGCTCGGTCCAGGTCTCGCCGCCGTCGGTGCTCTTGAAGAGCCCGCTGCCCGGCCCCCCGCTCGACATCGTGTATTCCTTGCGGAAAGCCTCCCAGAGCGCCGCATAGATCACTTGCGGGTTAGTGCGATCAATCGAGATATCGATCGCGGCGGTCTTCTCGTCGCGATAGAGCACCTTGCGCCAGGTGGTACCGCCGTCCGTGCTCTTGAAGACGCCCCGCTCGGCGCTCGGCACGCTGTACTTGCCGAAGGAGGCGACGAAGACGATGTCGGGATTGGTGGGATGGATCCGGATCTTGGAGATGCCCTGCGACTCGCGGAACCCGAGGTGGGTCCAGCTCTTCCCGCCATCGGTGCTTTTGTACACGCCATCGCCGGGCATAATGTTGCCGCGGATGCAGGTCTCACCGGTGCCGATGAAAACAATGTCGGGATTGCTCTCACTCACCGCCACGGCGCCCACCGAGGCGCTGGTGATCAGCCCGTCGGTGACCGGCATCCAGTTCTCGCCGGCATCGCCGGTCTTCCAGAGCCCGCCGCCCACCGCGCCGAAGTAGGCCTCATTGGGTCGGCTTTTGACGCCCGTCACGGCAATCGAGCGGCCGCCTCGGTCGGGACCGATGTTGCGCCAGCGGTAGGCGGCGAGGAATGCTGAATCGAGGATGACTGGCTGCTGCAGCTGAGGCGAAGGCGAGGCAGATCGAGCCGGTGGCAGCACGAGCGCCGCGGGCAGCGAGAGGAAGAGGAGCGCACGGGTCGTCAGCATACGCGGACTCGGGAGGGTGAATGAGGTCGCTTGGAGCGGGAGCCGACCAAACTTCGCCCACGGCGCCCGTGCTGGCAATACAAAGCCCGCTCAGCTCACGGATGGGGGCTTGAAGGATTCGCTTCCGACCCTTACCAAATCTCCCACCAGTGGGCAAGTTGGAGCCATACGCGTCTTCCGTCAGGTCTTGAGCAACGGAGGCCCCATGCGACGGACATGGTCTTGGGCGGAGTGGAGGCGGTGGGCGATAGTCGTGCTCGTGGCGGGTTGCGGTGGCGAGAACGGTCTGACCCAACCGCCGGTGCCGGTGAAACTCGCGTTCCTGCAGCAACCCGGTACTGCAACGGCCGGTGGAGCTATCACGCCCGCGGTGCGGGTCGCGATCCAGGACGTCGCGGGGAACAACGTGACAACGGCGACGACCACTATCGTGGTGGGGATCGGGAGGAATGCGGCGGGCGGGACACTTGGGGGGACAGTAGCGGTAAGCGCAGTGAACGGCGTGGCGACATTCTCGAATCTGAGCATTGACAAAAGTGGGACCGGCTACACGCTGACGGCGTCCGCCGCCGGCCTAGGCGGGGCGACAAGCGGCGAGTTCACCATCACCGCGGGAGCTGCAGCGAAGCTTGCGTTCACCCTCCAGCCGGCCCGTACGACCGCGGGAGTGCCGATCCCGGAAGTCCAAGTCGTGATCCAAGACGCATTCGGCAACACAGTGACGACGGCCACCAATGGGGTAACGGCCGCGATCGGAAACAACCCGGGTGGTGGAGCGCTCACGGGAACGACCACGGTCAATGCAGTAAACGGCTTGGCCAGGTTCCTGGACCTCAGCATTGACGGAGCTGGGACGGGCTACACGCTTACGGCATCCGCCGCCGGTCTCACTGGTGCAACGAGCATTGGATTCGACGTCCGCGTCCCATTGATCTTCACGGCTATTGCCACCGGTGGCTCAGCCCAGGGTTCTCATACCTGTGGTGTGACGACCGACGGCGCGGTCTATTGCTGGGGATTCAACGGTAACGGCCAGCTGGGTGACAATAGCACAGGCAATCGGTATACGCCGACGCTGGTGCAAGCCCCCGCAGGCGTTACGTTCCAGCGCGTGAGTGCCGGCGGGCAGCATACCTGCGCCGTCACACTCGCTGGCGATGTCTATTGCTGGGGCCGAAACGAGTTCGGCCGGCTGGGCGACGGCACGAACAGGGATCGAACGACTCCCGTCCGGGTCCTAGCGCCGGTTGGCGTCACGTTCGCCACCGTGAGCGCCGGGGCGGGCCATAGCTGCGGCCTCGCGGCTGCCGGCGGTGTCGCCTACTGCTGGGGAAGCAACGCTGCTGGGCAGCTCGGCGACGGTAGCGCCCCAAATACCGTGCAGCTTACTCCGACCTTGGTACGTGCCCCCGCGGGGGTGACGTTCACGGCCGTCAGCACGGGTTTCTTCCACAGCTGCGGCCTCACAACGAGCGGGGACGTGTACTGCTGGGGTGCCAACTCCTTTGGTCAGCTGGGTGATAACACTACCATCGACAAGCCCACGCCGGTCCGGATTCTTGCCCCGACTGGGGTGACCTTTGCTCAAATGGACGCAGGATACTCCCATACCTGCGCCCTGACACCAAGCGGTAACGCCTATTGCTGGGGTTACAACGGTGATGGTGAGCTGGGCGACAACACACTAGCAACCAAGCTGGTACCCACCGCCGTGCAGGCCGGCGCCTTGCAGTTTGCCCTCCTGAGCGCCGGGAGTTACCACACTTGCGGTGTCGCGACCACGGGATTCGGGTACTGCTGGGGCAACAACGCCAACGGCCAGGTTGGCGATAACACAACAGTCAGGAGGCTAACCCCGGCGGCCAACGCTGGCGGCCTCAGTCTGAGCGTCGTAGCAGCAGGCCTATCCCACTCGTGCGCCATTGCGACGGGAGCGAATGGGGGGGTGTACTGCTGGGGCTACAATGGCCAGGGACAACTCGGGGATGGGACGATAGCACAGAGAATTGTGCCGACCCGGGTGCAGTAAGCCTAGGTCCAGCAAGACGGCAGAGCGAACCGCAATGGGCCTGGGTAGAGTTGAACTACCGACCTCACGCTTATCAGGCGTGCGCTCTAACCACCTGAGCTACAGGCCC
>DASYPD010000317.1:0-4519 GCA_036007005.1 Gemmatimonadales bacterium | reverse complement strand
GCGTACCATTCCGTATGGCCTCCATATCCTACCACGGCCTGGACGTCGTATCCGTAGGAAGCGCTCAGCAAGGTGAACGTGTCGTTACCCCAGTCCCGCGGCGGCAACTCGTCCGGCTTGAGGCTGTCCGGCTTCCAGCGCCACGATTTCCGATTGATTCCGGCGCCCTGGGCCTGGTTCCGCCCGCGGTCATCGTACAGGTGGATGCCGCTGCTCCGGCTCACGCTGAATTGATCGTCCCCCCCGCCGCCAATAACCCGCACGAGAGGCGAGCCGCGTCCCGGCCCCTCGACGCTCAGGCGGTCGTCGCCTCCCTGAAGAAAGATCCGCACTTCCTGGGTTTCGCGGGGCGTGAACCGGCGCTGGAAGTATTCCTGGCCCTTATGGGCCACCGTCACCAGCGTCGTTCCGTCGCCCTCCCGGACCACCCGCGCCTCGTCCGCTTTGTCGGTCGCATAGATATCGACCTGGTGCGCCAGCAGGGTGTAATACTTGTCTTTCATCTCTCCGAGGTGGTCGCGCCGGACTTTGAGGGCATGCTCGAGGCGCGACGCATCGAGGGGCCGGAACTCGCTGGGAAGGTGCGCGACCGCGTCGGCGATCGCGGCGTCCGTGAGCTTTGCCTTGAGCGCGGCGGCGGTCGAGTCCCACACGGAGCGTTCGAGCCCGGTCAGCAGGCGGCGATCAAGATCGCGCCCGTTCCAGGTCGCGCCAATGATTTCGCCGTACTCGGGACCGAAATTGAGCAACTGCGGCACGGTGCGCCGCGCTTGCCAGAGCAGGAAGCCGTCGAAGCGCACAAACACTTGATCACGATCGAGCGGAATCGGCATCCAGCGCGCCGGGCCGCCACTGTCCACCAACGCCCAGCGCCACTGGGTGTCGTGCCGGTCCCAGTCTCCCATGAAAACGTCCATGAGCCGGGCGCGCAGGAAAGCCCGGTCATCGACCCGCACCGCCGGTTCGTCGTCGAGCTGCTTGAAGAGATCGGCGGTAGACACGATCTTGCTCGCGCCCCCGATATTGGATTCTTCCTCCGCGAGCGTCGTGGGCCGCACTTCGATGAACCCCAGCAGACCCGCAAACTCGGCGCGGAACTCGCCGAGCGCGGGATCATCGGGCATCTGCACCAGAAGGGGATCGGTATGCAGGACTCCGCCGGCTGCGAGCAGCGGGGGCACCACGGCGGGCCCCGCCGGGTGCGCGCTGCTCATCTGGTCCTGGAGAATGCCGGCGGCCCAGGTGTCGCGCAGCTCCGGCGGGAGCACCGCCCGGGGATCCTTGGACACCGAACGGAATTGATAGAGCCTTCCGTCCGCGCCCTGCAGGCGGAGCGAATGGGTCTGTTGTCCCCCGCCCTTCCGGACCGGCTTCAGGCCACCGGCGAACTGCTTGAGATCGAGCAGCGGCACTCGGATCGGAGTGGTCCACAGCGCGCGATAGCGGGTGCCGAAGAAGGCGCGATGCAGCCCGCCGGCCCGGTACTGCGCACCGGGGATGACGGTGACTGATTCGCGCGGCGCATACGCCGGTGTCTGCGCGGCAGCGGGAAGCGCCGGGAGCGTGAGCAGCGTTAGCATCCGGAGACTCCGACAAACAAGTCGCATAAGGCCTCGCTTTAGCGCTCGGTGAGCCAGATCGCCAGCTCTTCGTGGGGACCGTCCGCTTCGATCACGGTGACGGAGAGCCGGACCCGACCGCTCCGCTCCAAGTCGAAGCGCATGAATCCGGGCTTGCCCGCCTCGAAGATGGTGTTGCGATTCCAACCGGCGCCGGACTCATGCTTGATCGTTCCGGCACCGCTGACAATGGAGTAGCGCGCCACTGGCCCGCGGAAGACCTGCAGGTTGTGGTCGTGCCCCGAGGCGTAGAGCAGCGGCGGATGCGCGGCCATCGCCTTGAGAAGCTCGGAACGCATGTGGCGATTGGCGCGCGCATGCAAATCCTGGGAGTAGCCGAACAAACCGTTGGCGCGGGCCACGGGATACAGCGAGCCCAGCAACGGCAGCGGAATCCAGAGGTACCGTTTGATCGCGGTCAGGGGAAAAAGGTGGGTCTTCAGGTCGAAATAGCCGCCGTGCTCTCCCTTGGTCTGCATGGGATTGTGGCCGGCGACGATCACCTTGCGCCCGCCGGTGTCCGCCAGCACCTGCGCCAGCCGCGTGGTGACGTGCGCTTCGGTGTACTGGACACAGGTCGAGACCGAATCGCGCGCCTTGGGAAAACTCTCCCGCTGCAACCACCACTGGGTGTCGAGCAGCACCAGACGCACTTGGGTACCGACATCGATGACTTGGGGACCGGGGCAGCCCAGCCCCGGCGACTGGACCGCGAGCCCATTACCCCGCGCCCGGATGTAGATCTCGGAGCGCCGTACCGCGTCCCAGCCTTCCTTCCCCATCCGGAACCAGTCATGGTTGCCCGGAATGAAAATCGCCCGGATACCGCTCTTCAGGGCGACCTCAATCTGTCGATTCATCCGCCGTTCCGCCTCGGGGCGGTCGGGCGCTTCCGGGAGCGGCATGCCGTGCGGGTAAATGTTGTCACCGAGGTACAGAATGGCGCTGCCGCGCGGAGCAGCCGTGGCCTGGCGCTGCAGCTCCACCAGGACCGGATCGTCCGCGGCGGGACTTCCGGCATCTCCAATGAGGAAGATGGAGGTCGTAAGAGCGTCTGCCGCGATAGGAGGCACGGCAGGAGGAATCAGGTGAGACACACAGGCTGCCAGACCGAGGCCGAGCAGGAGAGGCATCCGGCGCATCAATGAATTCTCGCGCCGATCACGTTCGGCGCTGCTCGCTCGAGCAGCGCATCCTCGAGCTGCGATGGCTCGATCCGCTTGCCCAGGCGGATCAGGTACTTGAGGACCCCTTTGCCTTTGGAGGTCGCTTCGATCTCGGCGAGACGAAAGCGGCTCACCTCGCTGCCGAGAATCGCTTCGACCGTCGGCCGGGCCGTGTCGGTATCCAGGGCCCGCACCAGCAGGACGGCATTGAAGTCCTTGCCCTTCTTCTTGTCTCCGTTCTTCGCTGTGGGAACCTCACAGCCCACCAGCAACCGGCGCGGGTCGCTGCCGAGCTCGCACATACCGTAATCCGAGCGGTGCATGGCCAGCACGATAAAGTTGAAGACCATGGAAAGCACCGCCGCCGCGGCGAGCGCCTCCACCCCCGCTGCCAGTCCGACTCCGATCGAGAGGAAGATATACAGGCTGTCCCGGGTTTCCGGCAGCGTGTTCCGGAAGCGCACCGCGCCCACCACGCCCGCCAGGCTGAAGGCCAGAGCGATGCTGTTGCGCGCGATGATCACGACTCCCGCGACCGCAACGGCCAGAATGATGATCGTCTGCACCACCTGTTGATCAAAGCCCTTCTTGCGCCGGGTGGCCATGTAGACCCACGAGGCAGGCAGCATCAAGAGGAACGCGCCTACCATCGAGAGCGCCATGGAGAGGCTGAGGTTCCAGACGAACCAGGTGCTCGAAGGACCTCGCAACGCCTCAGCCAGAGTTTGTTTGTCCTGCGCCAGCTCGAGCAGCCGCTTTCCGGAGATCAGGTCCGCGCCGCCGGGGACAAACGCGACCACCAGGGCGCCGAGCCCCAACAGCAGCGCGTAGTACAGCACCAGAGTGATGAACGGCTTCTCGGCAGGGTACGTGAAACGATCCACGATGCGCCTGACGGTCTGCGAGTACATCGATGGCAGACGGGAGCCGGCCCTGGCAGTCGGAATGGAAACCGGTATCTCAGCGGGCTTCATATGGGGAGTCACTTTCTGAATCGAAAAGCCAATAGCCGGGCGGACCAGGCTCTGGATCGCTGACTAGGTTACGGGAAGCCCTCTCCGGATGGAAGGGTGGCCAACGCCGCGGCGGTGGCCCGCGTATCTCAGCGTCACCAACCTCACACCCGGAGATCGTATGTCCGCACGAATCCTGACCATGGCCGCCCTGCTGGGGAGCATCGTCTTCAGCCCCGTGGCCGCGCAGGGCAAGACCAATTTCAGTGGCGCCTGGAAGCTCAATACGGAAAAGAGTGACCCCATGGGGGGGATGGGCGGCGGTGGCGGCGGCGGCATGGGGATGGGCAACGCCGTCACGACCATCACCCAGACCGATACCAAGCTCACCATAGAGTCAAAGTTCGGCGACCAGGTCCGGACCAGCACCTATAATCTGGACGGCAGCGAGAGCGTCAATCCTGGCCGCAATGGCGACAACAAGAGCAAGCTGCATTGGGATGGCGCTTCCATCGTGATCGAGACGGTAAGCGCGAGTGGCTCAACCTCGAAGGAAGTGCGCACCCTGAGCGCGGACGGGAAAACCATGACCGTCGTGCGAACCAGCCAGGGGCCGAATGGGGAGACGACGCGAAAGACGGTGTATGACAAGCAGTGAGTAGTGAGTAGTGAGTAGGGAGTAGTGATAATGAAGCGGGCCCGGCTCAACGAGTTGTCGAGCTGGGCCCGCTGTTTTCCCCTATTCCCTACTCCCTACTCCCTACTCCCTACTCACTACTCA
>DASYPD010000316.1:0-10961 GCA_036007005.1 Gemmatimonadales bacterium | reverse complement strand
CGGCGAAATCGTGGTCCGGGGCCCCTCGGTGATGCAGGGCTACTTCGAGCAGCCGGACAGCAGCGCGCGCGCGCTGCGGAACGGCTGGCTGCATACCGGAGACGAGGGCTATCTCTCCCACGGCGATTTGTACGTGTGCGGGCGGCAGAAGGACATCGTGATCGTGAACGGGCGCAACTTTTATCCCGAGGATCTCGAGTGGGCGGTCGGCGAGCTGCCGGGGGTCCGCTCGGGTAACGTGGTGGCCTTCGGCGTTGGCGGGTTAGGGAGCGGCGAGCGCGAGCGCGTCGTCGTGGTAGTGGAGTCCAAGGGCAAGCTCGCCGCGTCACAGCTCGGCGCCGAAGTCCGGCGCCGGATCGTGGACAGCGTGGGGCTGCAAGTCGACGAAGTCGTCATCGCGCGGCCCGGAACGGTGCAACGCACCAGCAGTGGCAAGGTGAAGCGCTCGCTGCTCAAGTCCCAGTTCGAGTCCGGGGCGCTGCTCCGTCCCAGCGCGCCCCTCCCCAAGCCCGCGGAGCCCAAGGCGCCGCGGCTGGCGCATTCCTGAGATGGATCTGCTCGACAAGCTCCGCGCGGTGAGCGCGCGCGCCGGCGTTTTCGCGGGAGAAGTCTGCCGCCCCTTCGACACCGTCTTCGACGACGTGCTGGGACCCTGCGAGGTCGTGTTCAACGGCCGCCCGGTCCTGATGTTCGGCTCGAACAATTACTTCGGACTGAGCTTTCATCCGGAGGTGCAGGAGGCGGCCAAGCACGCGGTCGAGCGCTACGGCAGCGGCAGCACCGGATCCCGCGTCGCCAACGGCACGCTGCGGATTCACGAGGAGCTGGAGCGCGATTTTGCCGCCGCGTTCGCCAAGCGGCACGGCATGATTTTCTCCACCGGCTTTCAGGCCAATCTGTGCCTGGTGGCGGGCCTCTGCCAGGCCGAGGACACCATTCTCCTCGACGCGGCGTGCCACGCCAGCATCTACGACGGCGCCCGGCTGTCGGGCGCCTCTGTCCTGGCCTTCCGGCACAACTCGGCGGGCGACCTGGCCAAGAAGCTCGCCCGGCTGCCCAGAGGAGAGACCAATCGCCTGGTGATCGTGGAAGGACTCTACTCGATCCACGGCGATGTGGCGCCGCTGGGGGACATTCTCGCGGCGTGCCGGGCGGGCGGAGCCTATCTGCTGGTCGATGAAGCCCATTCCTTCGGGGTCTACGGGGAGCGCGGTTTAGGGTGCGCTGAGGCGCAAGGTGTCCTTGCTGAGGTGGATTTCGTGGTCGGCACGTTCTCCAAGGCGCTCGCGGCCGTGGGCGGCTTCGCGGTGTCCGACCATCCCGAGCTCCGCGCACTGCACTTTGCCGCGCGGCCCTACGTCTTCACCGCGTCTCCCTCACCGGCTACCGTGGCCGGGGTCCAGGCCGCGCTCAGGGTCCTGCGCAGCGACCGGGCTGCGCCGCGGCGGCTCTGGGAGAACGTGCGCCGGATGCGCGCGGGACTCACCCGGCTGGGCTACTCGATTGGCCCGGTCGAATCCCCGATCGTGCCGATCCTGATCGGTCCGGAAGAGCTCACCGTCGGAATGTGGCAGGCGTTGCTCGAGGCGGGACTCTACGTGAACATCGTCCTGCCGCCTGGCTGCCCCAAGGGGCAATGCCTGCTGCGCACCAGTTACTCGTCGGCCCATACTCCTGCGCAGATCGATGCGGCGCTGGAGATTCTCGCAGCCGTCGGGAAGCAGGCCGGCGTACTCATGGAAGGAGGCACCGGTGTTGCCCAAGAAGCTGCTGCTCATTAACCCGCGGAACCGGGTTTCGCTCTACGGCGACTACCTCTGGGAGCCGCTCGCCCTGGCCTACGTCGCGGCAGTGACTCCCAAGCATTGGGATGTCGAGCTGCTCGACGAGCAGTGCGAGGGCCTGCTCGATTACTCAGGGGTCAAGGCGGACCTGGTCGGGATCACCGCGTTCACCACCCAGGTCACCCGTGCCTATGAGATCGCCGCTCACTTCCGCGCCCGCGGGATTCCCGTGGTGCTCGGCGGGATTCACGCCTCGCTGGTGCCCACCGAGGCCATTCAATACTGCGACGCGATCTACCTGGGGGAGTGCGAATCCGGCTGGCCCGAGCTGATCGCGGACGTCGAGGCGGGCACGCTGCAGAAGACCTATCAAGGCAAGAACCTCCCGCCGGAGCAACACACCTGGCCGGACCGCAGCATCTTCAAGAAGTACCACTACGAGTACGTTTCCGCGCAGACCACGCGCGGCTGTCCCATGGACTGCTCCTTCTGCTCGGTGACGGTGTTCAACGGCAACATCTTCCGGATGCGGGAGGTGGACGACGTGGTGGCGGAGGTGCGAGCCATCCCCCACCGCGACATCATCTTCGTCGACGACGATCTCAACGGGTTCTCCCGCAAGGCGAAAGAGCGCTGCCTCGAACTGTTCCGCGCCATGATCGCCGCCGATCTGGGCAAGCGCTGGATCACTCAGGTCACGATCAATTTCGGCGACGACGACGAGATGCTGGCGCTGGCCCGCGCCGCGGGCTGCGCCGGAGTCTTCATCGGATTGGAGAGCACCGACACCGCCTCGCTGCAGCTCATCCGCAAGGACGGCAAGTCGCAGAAGCGCGGGACTGCGTACTACGAAGACAACATTGCCCGGATGCATCGCCACGGCATCGGCGTGGTGGGCTCCTTCATCCTGGGGATCGACAGCCAGAACATGGCGACGATCGCCCCGGAGATCCTCTCCTTCGCGGAGCACGTCCGCCTGGACGGGATGAACCTGACGATTCTGACCCCCCTGCCGGGAACCCGCGACTACGTCCGCTACGACCAGGAAGGCCGTATCCTTTTCAAGGACTATCCCGGCGACTGGGAGAAATACACCTTGGCGTTTCCGGTCACGCGCATGCTGCACGTGAGCGGCGCCGGGCTGATGAAGCGGTATTTCGAGGTCCTGCAGTTCTTCCGGCCGGAGCACCTGGCGCAGCTTTACTGGCGCACCTATCACGAAGTCTCACCCGACGCGGCCTGGCACGTCTTCCGCTGGAATCGCGTCTGGTCCAACTACTGCCTGCGGGCAAACCTCTTCAAGCGCTCGCCTTGGGCGGCCAGTTATCCGCGTGAGATCCCGCTCGAGCCGCCGCCGGAACCCGAGCCGCAGGAGGAAGTGGCGGGAGGTCTGCTCCTCACGGGATGAGGTGACCCACCCGGACGACCCCCTTGCGGTCGCCCTCGCCGAGCGCGCGGGGTCGCTACCCCGGCGCGAGGCCAGGCCGCTGTTCGCCCTCTTCTTCCTGTCAGGCCTCTCCGGCCTGGTGTACGAACTCGTTTTCACCAAGCTGCTCGCCACCATCTTCGGCACCACCGCGTACGCCGCCGCCACGGTGCTCGCGGCTTTCATGGGCGGCCTCGCGCTGGGCAGCGCGATCCTGAGCCGGACCGCCGACCGGATCGGGCGCCCGCTCCGCTTTTATGCCGGGATCGAAGTGGCAATCGGCGCCTACATGCTCGCGGTTCCCGCGCTCATGGGAGTTGTTCAGGCGGGTTATGTGGCATGGAATCGCGCCGCGCCCCTCTCGCTCGCCCAGCTCAACCTGGTGCGCTTTGTCCTCGGCGGCGCGGTCGTGGTGGTGCCGACCGCCCTGATGGGGGCCACGCTGCCCTTGCTGGCCCGCCACTTCGCGCGAAGAGGGGAAGGCAGCGGACCGACGGTAGCCGGCCTGTACGCCATCAACACCTTCGGTGCGGCGGCTGGCTGTTTCCTGGCGAATTACCTGTTGCTGCCCTGGACCGGCATTTACGGCGCGCTCGCCGCGGGGGCCCTGCTCAACGGGTTCGTGGGTCTGCGCGCCTGGCGGCTCGATGGCCGGGGGCCGCTGGCCGCTGCGCCGCGGCTGGAGATACCCGAAGCCCTGGCACCCCTCCCGGCGCGTGATCGCATCCTGCTCGGGGCGGCATTTCTCACCGGTCTCGCGGCATTCTCCTACGAAGTCGTGTGGACCCATCTGCTCAGTGTCGTCGTCGGCACCAGCGTCTACGCCTTCGGCGACATGCTGCTCGCGCTGTTGCTCGGGATCGCACTGGGCAGCCGCTGGATTGCGCGCCATCCCGCACCCCCCGAGGTGCAGTTCTCCCGCCTGGCGCGCTGTCAGCTCGGCGTGGGGATCGCGGTGGTCCTCACCCTGCCGCTCTGGGATCACCTGCCGCTCTTTTTCAAGCTGGTCGGGTTCACCCTCCCCGGCTTCTATCTGCGCGAAGCCACCCGACTCGCCGCGAGCCTGCTGGTGATGCTGGTACCGACCGGTCTGATGGGGGTGTCGTTTCCGCTCCTGATTGAGAGCCTCAGCGGGGGAGAGCGCCGCCTGGGGCGTCGAGTCGGCTCGGCATACGCGCTCAATACGATCGGCGCGATCAGCGGTGCTGTACTCACGGGATTCCTGCTGCTGCCCGCGCTGGGCAGCCGCCCGGCTCTGCTGGGAGCGGCGGCGCTCAGCATGCTGCTGGGGCTCGCCCTGCTCTGGCTTCCCGGGGCGGCGCAGCCGAAGGCCCGGCTGCGCTGGGCGCTGGCGGCGGCGGGGCTGCTCCTCGCCGGGATGCTGGGCCTGCCGAGCTGGAACTACAAGACACTGCTCTCGGGTTACAATGTCTATTTCATGGGGGCACCGGAATACGAGCGCATCCTCTACGTCCATGAGGACGTGCAGAGCGGCATGACCAGTGTCGCGCTTCGCCCGGGTAACGTCATCGAGCTCCGCAGCAACGGAAAATTCGAGGGGGACAACCGGCGTCAGATGGAGGCCCAGTGGGGCTTCGCCCTGATTCCGCTGATGGTCTCACGGGGACGGGAGCGTGCCGCCGTCATCGGCCTGGGGACAGGAGTCACCGCGGGCACGCTGGCGCGCTTCCCCTTTCGGCGGATCGATGTCGCGGAGCTCGCCCCGGGCATCGTCGAGGCGGCACGGCGCTTTTTCGCGGACGTGAACGGCGGCGTCCTGGATGATCGCCGCACCCATCTCTATCTCGAAGACGGCCGTAACATGCTGTTGCTGGCCGGCGCGGCACGCTATGACCTCGTCACGGTCGAAGTCACCAGCATCTGGTTCGCGGGCGCGGCCAACCTCTATTCCCGGGAATTCTTCCAGCTGGTTCGGGAGCACCTCGCGCCCGGTGGCGTCTTCCAGCAGTGGGTCCAGTTCCATCACATCGCTCCTCTCGACATCCTTCGGATCCTCAACACCCTGCGGCAGGTCTTTCCGCACGTCACCCTGTGGAGGAGCGGCGGCCAAGGCATGCTGGTCGCTTCCCTGGAGCCGATCCGCGCCGACTATGCCAGTGTGATGCGCATGACCGCCTTGGCGACCCGGGGACCCATTCTCGACTCCCTGCCTTTGCAGCATCCGCTGGCGCTGTTCGGTGACCTGCTGCTCGATGAAGCGCAGGTAGATAGCGCCATCGCCTTCGTGAGTCACCGCGTGGGAGGGGAGCTGACCCGCCGCCTGTTTGTCTCCTCCGACATGTTACCGTGGCTCGAGTACTCGACTCCACGAGGAAACGCCGAGGCAATGCAGTACGGCGCGACGCTCAAGTTCTTCGAGAACTACGATGCGCATCGCCCGCCTCCGATCGATGGGATTCCGGACGCCGAGCGGGATCTGATCTACGGCCTTGCCGCACTCCGCAAAGGGAACAGCGGGAACGCGCTTCGCCTGCTCGAGCGGGCGGCCGCGGCCCGCCCGGAGCATCGGGGGCTCGCCGGCCTGGTGGCGGAGCTCAGGCGTCGCGTGGAGGCGCGCCCGCTGTGATCGGCTCCGGTCCACACTCGCGCGAAAGCGGCGTCCAGCTCGGCTACGGCGCGCTGCTCGGCTTTATCGTCTCCACGCCCGGGTCCCGCCGTGGATCCATTTCCCGGGCTCACCCGCGCTGTCCGCCGACTGCGTCGGTTTGACAAGCCATCTCGATATCGTGCCGACGCTGCTCGATTACTTCGGGTTCGAGAACGACGTGCTGCGCACCCAGGGACGCTCGTTGCTCCGGCGTGAGCCACCGCGCCCCCTCCTGATGCTGTCCGAGCAGGGCTGGGCCGAGCCCGCGTACCACGCGATCGTCAGCGCGACTTATGTCTCGCGCTGGCGCGTGAGCGGCCACCATTTCCTGTTTTCCAGCGTCGAGCGCCGGGACGGGGCACCCGTTCAGGGCGACGCATGGTGGAAAGAGGTGCAAGCGGGCCGAGCGGAGGCCGCCGCGGGCTATGAACTCCTTCCCGATGTGCAGCAACCGGCTCCGCGCTTCAGCACAGGGAAGCGGCCGTGAGTCGCCGCTGTCTGCTGCTGCTCATCGACGGGTTGCGACCCGACGTGGCGGAGGACGAGCTCCGAGCAGGCCGGCTGCCCAATCTGGCCCGGCTCATCTCGAGCGGGGGCGCCGGGAGGGCTATCACCTCGTTTCCCTCCACGACGAGCGTGTCCTACCTGCCCTTTTTCACCGGCTGTACTCCGGGCCGCTGCAACGTGCCCTCGATCAGATGGCTGGACCGCACCTGCTACGCGGGACGCTGGTATCGGAATCGCGGCGCGGTGCGCAGCTACTGCGGCTATCAGGCGGGCATGCTCGACGCGGACATCGCGCCGGACGTGCGCACCATCTTTCAAATCGTGCCGGAAAGCGTGGGGATCTTTACGATGGTCACCCGGGGCTTACCGCGCGAGCGTAATCCCGCGCGCTTGGAGCGCGGCTTTTGGGGAGTAATGGGCCATTATCTCCAGTGGCATCAGCCGTCCGACGCCGCAGCCGCCGGTCACCTGCTGCGTGCGGCGGCCGAGCCGCATCGCTTCATCTTCGCTCAGTTCCCCGCGGTGGACGGCTATACCCACCAGGCCGATCCGCAGGGACCCAAGGTGGTGCGCGCGCTCTCCCGCATCGACGGCGTCATCGGCCGTCTGCTCGAGACCCTGAGCGCTCGCGGTGAGCTATCCGACACGCTCATTCTCGTCGTCAGCGACCATGGCGCTTCCGTCGTGCGGCACCACCTCGATCTCGCCGACTGGTTCCGGCGTCAGGGGGTGACGACGCTGTCCCACCCGGTGATCTGGGAACGGAATCCCGGGGCCGCCGTCATGGTCGCCGGGAACGGCTCAGCAATGGTGTACGCCCAACCACAGGTTCCCCGCACGGAGCGCTGGCCACTCGAGCGTTTGCGGCGTCCCGATGCATTCGGGACCCGCCCTGATCTGATCGCGCGGTTGCTGGCGGAGCCGGCGGTCGCCTTGATAGCGGCGGAAGGCAGCCAGGGTTCCGTGACGGTGGCCGATGCGCAGGGCGAAGCGGAGCTGCAGCAGGACGCCGGAAGGATTCTTTACTCGCCGAGGACAGCCGATCCGCTCGCGGTAGGGGGAAGCTTTCGCGGCACGCCCCGCGAGTGGCTGGAGCGCTCCTGGGACTTGCCGATGCCCGATGGGGCGTTCCAGCTGCTCGATCAGTTCCGCGCGTCGCGCACCGGCGATCTCCTTGTCATCGCCAACGAAGGGTTCGACTTCCGCGAGCGATTCGAGGTTCCCGAGCACCGCTCGGGGCATGGAAGTCTCATCCGAGCCCACATGCAGACGCCACTCTGGTCCAATCATCCATTGCCCTCGGTGCCGCTCCGTACGATCGATCTCTTTCCGACCATGCTGGATTGGCTCGGCGAGCCCACCCCTCCCGGAATTGATGGCGAGCTGGTCTGGCGGGCGCGGTAAATCTCTGGGGGGTCCCAACCCCGCGTGGGGTCTCTGGTACCGAATCGGGCCAGGTACGAGCTATAATGGTGGGCCCTTTATTATGGTGGGCCCTTAATGTCGCTAACTCGCTGCACCACGGCGCGATGACTCCGGGAGAAAGGCTGCTGTGCCGATGATCGGGCGGGTCGTGCTGCTGGCCGACGCATCGGCCCAGTACAGCATCGCGGGGCTGTCGCAGCTGGACCGGCTGCTACGGACGCTCGAAGAGTGCTTCGGTCCCTCGCTCACCGAGGGCAAGGGGCCCGAGGTCCTGATCCTGTGGCAAGGCTGCCCCCCCGGCCTGCGGAACCCGCCAGCCTCGCGGCTGCCAATCACTTATCAAGAGGCCAGCGAGTCCGTCGGCCCCGGACCTCGAAGCAATACTCTGGTGCTCCGCAGCAATGTCGTGTTCCGTCGCGGCGTCCTCGCTCGTCTGCTCCGATCTTCCGATCCGCACCCATCTTTCGCGAGACTTGGGCCGGAAGACTTTCCTGCCTCTTGGGACCGACTCCAGGGTGCGACGGAGGGGGCCCGCACCGATGAATACGTCTGGGTCATCCAGAATCCCGCCGAAGTCCCCGCGGTGGCGCGGCAACTGCTCCGGGCTTCGGGCAAACCCACGGACGGATTCGCTTCCCGCACACTCAATCGGCCCCTCTCCCAGCTGGTGAGCAGAGTCCTGGTCGGGACTCCGATTACCCCGAATCAGATCAGCTTCTTCGTGTTGGCGGTCCTCCTGGTCAGCTTGTGGATTCTGGCCCGCGGCACCCCGGCGGGATTCATCATCGGCATGCTGTTGTTCCAGCTGGCAAGTGTACTGGATGGTTGCGACGGGGAAATCGCCCGGGCCAAATTCCTAGAATCCCCCTGGGGGACGCTGCTGGATACCGGGGTGGACCTGCTCGGTAACTTTCTCCTGCCGATCGCCATCGCGGTCGGCCTCTCCCGAGCAGTGGGACTTTCCGCCGAGCTGCGCAATGAGTATCTGCTCGAGGGGGGGCTGACCGCCGCCGGCATCGCGCTTGGGATCCTCGCCCTCGCGCGCGCCCGCCCGCGTGAGAACCGTACGGACTTCAACGATTTTGGCAGCTCGACCATAGAGCGGGTTGGGATGCCGCGACCGCTGGCGACCTTGCTCTACGGCGTCACCCAGCTGCTCCGCCGTGACAGCTACGTGCTCGTGTTCTTCGTCTTTGCGATCATCGGGCAGCCGGCGTTGATCCTTCACTTTCTTGCTGTCGGGATGGCGTTGCACTTGCCTGTGATTGCCTGGACGTGGTGGGCCAACGCCCGAATCCCCGCACCTCTCAAGGTGCCCGATCAGTCGTAATCTCTTGCCTGGACTCTGACCTCATGCCCGACGGGATGCGCTCTCCCCGCCAGACAGTGATCCTCGCGGCCGGCAACGGCCAGCGCCTCGATGTCCTGGGCCGGAACCTTCCCAAGCCGTTGCTGCGGGTCGGCGGGCGTCCGCTCATCGAGCATGCGCTCGACCAGGCCGCACGGGCCGGCTGCGAGGAAGCCGTCATCGTGCTGGGGCACCAGGCCAAGCAGCTGGAGGAGCAATTGGCGCGGATCGCCACGCCGCTGCGCCTCCGGATCGCGCTCAATCCCCAATACGACTTGCCGAACGGCATCTCCCTGCTCGCCGCGGAGCCGTTTGCCGACGAGCACTTTTTTCTCCAAATGGCCGATCACGTTTTCAGCGAGCCGGTGCTCGAGCGGCTGACCGATCCCTCGCTCGATGGCGCGATGCGCCTGCTGGTGGATCATTCCCCGCGGAACCTTGACGAAGCGGATGCCACCAAGGTCCGCATCAGCGCCGGCCGGGTGAGCGCCATTGGCAAAGAGGTCCTACCCTATGATGCGGTGGACGCCGGCTGCTTCCTGCTCGACCGCCGCGTCTTCTCCGCGCTGCATGCGCTCAGCAGCGAAGCGGCTTCGGTCTCCGCCGGCATGGAGCAGCTGGCGGCGGCGGGCGCCCTGGCTCCCATCCGCCTCGTGGGAGTGGTCTGGGTGGATGTCGATACCCCGGCCGACTGGGCGCGCGCGGAGCAGTTGCTGCAACGCTGAGACGGGCCCGACGTCAGGAAGCGGCTTCGAGCCGCTGATGCCTCTCGCCGACGCCCCCCACCGCAGGATTGACAGCCCCCCGTGTGCGACTGGAGGAGCTCTACCGCGTTTGGAAAGGAAAGCGGAGCGGCTGAACCCTCACAGGAGGCGAGAGCGATGGCCAGATTCACCGAGCAAGCCATGAAGCGGAAGAGCGCGGTGCGCCGGGCTTACGAGAAGGCCGAGACCAATGTCATGGCCGCGGTTGGCCGCAAGGCAGTGAAGAGCAAGGTGAATACCGTCAAGAAAGTCACCCGCCGGGCGGCGAAGGCGGGTCTGATCGCCGGGACCATCGCTGCGGCGAGCGTGGTGCTGAAGGAGGTGCGGAAACGGCGAGGCTAGCGAATTTGTGAGGCCGGGCGCCGAGCCAGTCGTCACTCAAGAGTAGACTCTGCACCCAGCTCACCAAGGAGGCGACATGAGCCCTGTCGATAAGCGGGTCAAGAAAGGCGGCCGCACCGCGGCGGCCCTGGCGACGGATGTGGGAAAGAAAGCGGCCAGAAAGGTCGCCCTCGCAGCCGACACGATGTTTGTGAAGCTCGGCGAAGCGGCGAAGCGACGGCAGCGAGTGCGGCGCGCCAAAGCGGCGCTCAAGACCGCCGGTAAAGTCGCCCTCGTCGTGGGCGCGGGTGCGATGACGGCCTTCGCCGGCAAGTCGGTCCTGGCGCGGGTCAACGGCCGGGGACGCAAGCGCCGCTAAGCGCCTGATCGCGCCGTAGCGCTTTCCGTCGTATCTTTGGCGCCTCCCTATGACTTCCGTTCAGGGCAGGCTCCAAGGCTCCCTCGCCGAGCGTTACTCGATAGACCAGGAGATCGGGCGCGGGGGTATGGCGACCGTCTTCCTCGCCCAGGATCTCCGCCACCATCGCCCCGTCGCCCTCAAAGTGCTCCATCCCGAGCTCGCGCTGAGCCTGGGATCGGAGCGCTTTCTGCGGGAGATCCAGATTGCGGCGCGGCTGCAGCACCCCCACATCGTGGCGCTCTATGACTCCGGCCAAGCCGGGGAGCTGCTCTACTATGTGATGCCATTCATAGAAGGGGAATCGCTCCGCCAACGGCTCGAGCGGGAAGGGCGGCTGCCCCTGGAAGAAGCAGTCCG
>DASYPD010000315.1:0-3445 GCA_036007005.1 Gemmatimonadales bacterium | reverse complement strand
GAAGCTGCGGGTCGTTCAGCTGGTACTTCTCCAGAAACGCGTCGAAGCTGCACTTCGGCCCGTCATGCGACAGCTCCACGCCCTCCACATCAAAGGGGATCGCCCCCGTGTCTTGCGCAACCTGCGCCACCTGGTCGGGGGGAACAAAGAGAAACTCCGCGTCCGCATCGATGAAACGACGGATCAGCCAGGGACAGGCCACCCGGTCGATCTTGGGTCGCGCCCGCGTCACCCACTTCATGCTTCCTCCTTGGCGAGTTTTCGATTCGTGAGCAGCACCGTGCGATTCAGCGGGATAGCCCCGCGCGGAGGGCCAGGCCAGCCACGGCTCCGCCCAGCACGATCACCCCCGAAGGAGTTTTCGTCCGGGCCACCAGGACCAGCGCGAGCAATGCCAGAGCCGCCGTCGGCACGTCCTGAATGGCCCGTCGCCCGAGGACGACGCATGCCCCGGCGATCGCCCCAGCCGCCGCGGCGGTCACCCCGCGCACGAATCCCAGCACGAGAGGATGGGAAGCGAAGCGATCGAGCAGCGGCAACAGGATGACTGCAAGGAGAAATGCCGGCAGAAACACCCCGAGGGTGGCGGCCCCTGCCCCTGCCAGCCCTGCCACCAGGTAGCCGATGAACGCGACCGTGATGACCACCGGGCCCGGAGTGAGCATCGCGATCGCGATCGCATCGAGAAACTGCCGTTCAGTGAGCCAGCGGTGCTCGGTCACCACCCCGGCGTACAGAAAAGGCACGATGGCGAGACCGCTGCCGAAGACGAAGCTCCCCGCCTTGGCGAAATACCACAGCAGCTGCGGCAACACCGCGACGGAAAGGATCGAACCCCGCAGACGCGGAAGCGCTGCCGCCAGCAGCCCCACCAGACCGGCGAGCCCGATCAGCCACAGCAACTCGCGCGCACGCCATGCAGTGACCGCCGCCACCACGACTACGATGCTCCATAGCAACGGATCAGCCGTCGCCGTCGTGCGCGCGAGCCGCCAGGCCGACAGCACGATGATGCCCAGCACCACAGCGCCCACGCCATAGAACGCCGAGCCGAGCCAGGGCAGCCCGCCAAAACGCAGGTACAGCGCGCCGAGCAGCAGGGTCAGCACGAAGGAAGGAAGGATGAATGCGAGGCCGATCAGCGCCGCGCCGCGCACGCGGGAGTGCAGGAACCCGAGACAAAACGCGACCTGTGCGGCGAGCGGGCCGGGCGCCAGCTGCGCAAGCGTCAGGCTGCGAGCGAATTCATCGCCCGAAAACCAGCGTCGCCGCTCCACCAGATCGCCCTGCATCGAGCCGACCAGCGCAATCGGCCCACCGAACCCGGTGCTCCCCAGGAGCAGGAAGTAACCCGCCAGCGCTCGCAGCGGCGGCCGCCCGGGTTCACTCTTCGTCATGCGAGCCGCGAGCCGAAATGCTGCCACAAGGCCGCAAAGATCGGCGCCGCCTGCGCCAGGCGGGCCAGGTCCTCGGGTTCGCTCTCGGCGATCCCGGCCAGCAGCGCCGCGATGCCGGCGGTTTCCTCCCGTCCATACTTCGTGTCCTTGCAATCGATATCACGGACGATTTCGCCGATTGCGGCGAGTGCGGGGTCGTCGAGCCCGAAGCGCTCCAGCAGGACCTGGAAGGTGCACCGTTCGCCTTCGTGGCTATACTCGGCCTGCGCCATATCGAAGCGCAGCTCTCCCGGCTCCGGGCGATAGCCGCGCGGCGCCACGAACTTGAAGCGCGCTTCCGGATCGATGCCGCGGCGAATGAGCCAGGCACTCGCCATCCGATCGACGTGGACGTTGCGCCGGGTCACCCAGGTCCTGCCTGGCTTCACGCGTTCCACGCCACTGACACTCGGCGAAACAGCCGCCGGTGAACCCGAAGTCTCAAACATGGCGCGGAGCTCCCGGTCGGTGATGCCTTCGAGAAATGCGGCCCGGCAGAGCATGGCTTCGCCCCCTTCGGCCTGGATCTCCCCCAGCAGCCAGAGGAAGTCCTCGCGCGACTCCTCGGTATCCGGGAGCACGTAGACCGAGCCACGCAACGGCACTGCGCCGAGCCGCTGCAGGCGTCGCCTGACCTTGACCCGCAGATAGTCGGGCTTGGGCGGCAGCTGATGGATCAGCAGCAGCCATTCGGTGGCTTCGGGATCGATCTCTCCGCCTGAATCTGTAGAATCAACCATTGATTCTATAGTATCATCATATATTCTGGTCGCAAGGGGGAGGTCGTTCCATGCCTGAGCCCGATGCCGGCTACGTCCGGGACACGCTCGTGCAATTGGTCCGGATCAATTCGATCAATCCTGATCTCGTGCCCGGAGCGCCCGGCGAAGCAGCGATCTGCGAGTGGGTTGCCGGGGAGCTTCAGCGCCTAGGCTGCGAGATCACGCGACGGGAACCCCGGCCGGGCCGGATGAGTGTTGCGGGAACCTGGCGGGGAGCCGGTGGCGGGCCGTCGCTGATGCTCTACGCCCACCTCGACACCGTCGGCGTTGAGGGAATGCCTGACCCCTGGAGCGGAGAGCTGCGAGACGGCCGCCTCTACGGACGAGGCTCCTATGACATGAAAGGGGGACTCGCCGCGTGCCTCGCCGCGGTGAAGGCGCTGCGCGACTCGGGGCTTCGGTTGCGCGGAGACCTCGTGGTTTGTGCCGCCGCCGACGAGGAGACCGCGAGCCTCGGCATGAGTGACCTGCTCGAGGTGGTCCAGACCGACGCCGCGATCGTCACCGAGCCGACCGAGCTCGAGGTGTTCATCGCGCACAAAGGCTTCTGCTGGATCGAGGTTGAAACGCTCGGCCGCGCGGCGCATGGCAGCCGCTATCAGGAGGGGATCGATGCCAACCTCCGCATGGGCCGCTTCCTCGCCGAGCTCGCGACACTGGAACGGCAGCTCCGGACCGGTCCGAGCCATCCCATCCTGGGGCCACCCAGCCTTCACGCCGCAACGCTGCACGGGGGAACCGGCCTCAGCACGTATGCGGCGCGCTGTGTGCTGCAGATCGAGCGCCGCACGCTGCCGGGCGAAACCCCGACCGAGGTGCTCGCGCAGATCGAAGCGATCCTCAGCTCGCTCCGAGCCGCGGATCCTGCTTTCGACGCACGTGCGCGCCTGCTGCTCGCGCGGCCGTCCTACGAGGGGTCGGCGCAGAGTGCCGTCGCGCGCGTGGTGATCGAGGCCGCGGAGCATCGCCTCGGCCGCACGCCCGTCATTTCCGGGGCGGCCTACTGGATGGACGCGGCGCTGATCGCGGAGGCAGGAATCGAGACCGTGGTGATCGGGGCCACCGGAGCCGGCGCGCACGCCGCGGTGGAGTGGGTGGTGCTGGGGTCGGTGGAAGCGCTGGCCGACATTCTAGCCGACGCGGCGGTGAGTTATTGTGGAACTGTAGTGAGTAGTGAGTAGTGAGTAGTGAGTAGTCCTCCCTGCCCCCCCTGCCTCACTACTTACT
>DASYPD010000314.1:0-6168 GCA_036007005.1 Gemmatimonadales bacterium | reverse complement strand
GGGGCTATTGGCTATTGGCTATGGGCTATTGGATGCTCCCTAGCCCCTAGCCCCTAGCTAACATCCGGGCTTAGCCAGAAACCTCCGTATCGCCGTAATCACCGTATCCGGGATCTCCGCCTGGGGCCGGTGAAAGGCTTTCGGCAAGGGAAGGAAGTGGACACAACGAATCGTTCGGGAGAGCGTGTCTCCCGCGGCGAAGGGAACGACGGGGTCGAGTCCGCCCCAGATGAGCAGAGTCGGCTGGAGGAGCTCGTGGAAACGGGAGTGCAGGGCCACGAAGTCGAATTGCTCGAGGACCAGCGAGGCCGCCCGACTGTAATTGGTATCCCCCGTCAGATCGTAATTGGCGCTGGAATCCGGCTCGCCGAGCCAGGCAGGATCGTGAATGGGAGTGACGAAGGAGCGGAGCGCCAGGTAGCGTCCAATAGTGCGGGCTTTGCCGGGCGACATCGAGCCCGCGATGCCACCCAGTCCGATTTGGTAACCCGCCGGAGCGATCATCACCAGCAGCTTCACGCGATCCGGTCGCGCCAGGGCGAGGGCCGCGGCAAGCTCCCCGCCCATCGAATGCCCCACCAGCACCACCGGTCCCGTCGTCCACTGGTCGAGGAACCGGGAGAGCCGCTCCGTCATCGCAGGAAGGGTGTACGAGACGTTCGGCTTCGCGCTGCCCCCGAACCCGGGGAGGTCGAGTGCCACGACCTTGCTGTGGGCCGCGAGGGGATCGAAGATCGCGCGCCAGGTCGTAAGCGATTCGCCGTAGCCGTGCAGCAGGAGGAGCGTGGTGTCTCCCGCTCCCGCGCGCACAACGCGGACCGCCACCCCGCCGGCATCGAGCCATTCCGCGTGGTGCAGCGGCCTTGGCCAGGGCCGATCGAGGAACGCCCAGAGCAGCGTCAGTGCCGGGGCGATGAGCCACCAGCGCAGAACTCTGAATCTCATAGCCCGAAGACCATCAGCACCCCGCCCGGATTGCTGATCCGCGCGAGGTCGGCAAACGCACCGTTTCCGCCCAGCCCCCACCAGCCGCCTATCCCCGAAAGGACCGCGATGTATTCCTTGCCGTCGGGACCGAGAAATGCGATGGGATTCCCGACGATGCCCGACGGCGTCTTGAATTTCCAGAGCTCCTGGCCGGTCTTTTGATCGACCGCCTTGAGCCAGCCCTCCAGAGTGCCGTAGAAGACCAGTCCGCCGGCGGTGGCCAGCACGCCACCCGCCACGGCCAGCGGCTCCTTGATTTCCCAGGCGATGGTTGCCGCGCCGGCATCCCACGCGATGAAGCGTCCCCGGGTTCCCCCCGGCCCGGCGGTCATCTTGATGTTGATGCCGCCATAAGGCTGCCCGGCGACATAGCTCGCCGGCCCCGTCCTGACCTCCATGCAGAGGTTGTTGAGCGGAACGTAGAAGAGATTGGTCTGCGGAGAGAACGCCGCCGGCTGCAGGAATTTCATGCCGATGCTGCCCGGACAAATGCCGGTCGTGACAGTCGGACGGTCGGTCGGTGGGACGGTTGCCGCAGGCGCGGCATAGTGCGGATCACGCTGCGGAATCCCCGTCGTGGCATCGACTGCCTGGGCCCAATTGACCGGCCCGTATTTCTCCGCCAGCAGGACGCGACCCGTTGCGCGGTCGATCGTGTAAGCGAAACCGTTGCGATCGAAGTGCACCAGCGCCTTGACCGGCGTGCCACGCACCGGGAGGTCCACCAGGATGTTCTCGTTCGATCCGCCGAAGCCCCACTCGTCGTGCGGAGTGAGCTGATAGGCCCAGCGGACCCGGCCGGTGGCGGCTTCGCGCGCGAAGATCGTCGCGGTCCACTTGTTGTCGCCCGGGCGAAGCGCGGGGTTCCCGGGAGCGGGCTGGTCGGTACCGTAGTAGACCAGGTCGAGCGCGGGATCGTAGGAAAGCCAGCCCGACGTCGTGCCGCCGCCCTGCCGCCAAGCTTCGCCCGCCCAGCTCGTTACCCCGAGGTCGCGGCCCTGGTGCGACGGATAACCCGCATTCGCCGGTCCTTCCAGCAGCACCTCGGCGTCTGGTCCGGTGCTGAAGCCTCGCCACAGCAGCCGGCCGGTCAGCGCATCGTAGGCGGTGAGAAAGCCACGCACTCCATAGTTCGCTCCCGAGACCCCGATCAGCACCAGATCGCGGACCACCAGCGGCGCCGCGGCAAGGGTCGCGCCGCTGCGATAATCCGAGTTGCGCACGCGCCAGAGCTCCCGACCGGTTTCCGCCTCGAGGGCGACGAGCTCCCCGCTCAGCAGGGGAACGTAGAGCTTCCCGCTCGGGTGATAGGCCAGCCCGCGATTGCCGGCGTCGCAGCAGCCCGTGGGCAGAGAGGGCATAACCCGCGTCCGCGCGGCCGGAGCCGGAGCAGGGCCGGAATAGCTCCATTTGATGGGGGCGCCGGGACGCGCCAGGTCGAGCGCGAAGACCGTGTTAGGGTAGGGAGTCTCCAGAAACAGCAGGGAGCCCACCACCAGCGGATTGCCCTCGTGCGCGCGGAGCGTGCCGCTGGAGAAGCTCCACGCCGGCCGGAGCTGCGCGACGTTGGCGGTGGTGAGCTGATCGAGCGAGCTGAAACGGGTGAGCGAATAATCATGCCCCGCCTGTGTCCATTCGCCGGGCGGCGGGCCGGCCGCAGGCCCCGGCGGGGTGACGCGCTGTGCGGTGAGCGCGGCCGGGATGCCGAGAAGAAGTGTCGCCGTGGCGCGCAGGAAGCCGTGGGCCATTCAGCAAATTAATCGGTCCCTTGCCATCGTCCGACGGAGGACTAGGATTCTGCCCACTGAATTCCATCTGTGGGGCGGCAATGAAAATCAGCATCGCGTATTGTGTGGTGTGAAACTACAAACCCCGCGCCGCCGGTCTGGCGGCGGAACTCCAGGGGGAGTTTGCCGATGCCGAGGTCAAACTGATCGAATCTTCGGGCGGGACGTTCGACGTGAAGGTCGACGGGACGCTCGTGTTCTCGAAAAGACAGGCCGGGCGACACGCCCAGCCAGGCGAGGTGCTCCGGCTGGTACGGGAGAAAAAGGGGTGACGGTGAACCGCTGATGCGGATCGCCCTCTCAACCGGCGGCGGGGATGCCCCTGGCCTCAACGCCGTCATTCGCGCCGTCGTGCTCTCCGCCTCTCAGCGCGGCTGGGAGACCTTCGGCATCCGGAGCGGGTACGATGGCCTCTTCGCTCCCCAGCAGGTTGGCCCTCGGGAGCGGCGGCAGGACGACACGGCCCCCGGACTGATTCCCCTCGGCCCCGCCGACGTTCGCGGCATCACTCACCTCGGCGGAACGATCCTCGGCACCACCACGCGAGGTAATCCGTTCCAGTGGCTCACCCGGCGCGACGACGGCATCATGTGTGAGATCGACCGCTCGGACGATGTCGTGGCGGCTTTTCGCGCCCGGGGTCTCGACGCGTTGGTGGCCATCGGAGGGGACGGGAGTCTGCGGATCGCCTATGAGCTCTTCCGCAAGGGAATCCCGGTGGTCGGCGTGCCGAAGACGATCGACAACGACGTGGTCGGCACCGAATCCAGCTTCGGATTCGACACCGCGGTGAGCACGGCAACGGATGCACTCGACCGGATCCATACGACCGCGGAGAGCCACGATCGCGTCTTCGTGGTCGAGCTGATGGGCCGTTACGCCGGTTGGATCGCGCTGCACAGCGGCCTGTCGGGGAGCGCGGACGTCATCCTGATTCCCGAGATTCCCTTCGATATCGAGAAAGTGTGCGAGAAGATCCTGGAGCGGGAACGCCGCGGCCGCCGCTTCTCGATCGTGGTAGCCGCCGAAGGCGCGCGGCCCAAAGGCGGCAGCATCGTCTATCGGGAGCAAGCCGCGCTCGGCAGGCCGGAGCGGCTCGGGGGTATCGCGGAAGAGGTAGCCCGGGAGATCGCGGAGCGCACCGGCAAAGAAACCCGGAGCGTGGTGCTCGGCCACCTGCAACGCGGCGGCTCGCCCACGACCTTCGACCGCCTGCTGGCACTTCGCTTCGGCTCGGCGGCCGTGCGTGCCATCAGCGACGGCGAATTCGGCTGCTGCGTCGTCTATACCCCGCCCACCGTGGGGCGCATAGCGCTGGTCGATATCATCGGAAAATCGAAGCTGGTTCCGCTGGACAGCGGCATCATCATGACGGCACGGAATCTGGGGATCAGTTTGGGCGACTAGGCTGAGATGGAGGAGGAAATGCCTGAGCAAGAACCGGTTTTATCCGACGCAGAGATCTCAGAGCGGCTGGAAAAGCTCCGGGGCTGGGAATACCACGCCGGTACTCTGCAACGTGTCTTCCAGACCGACGGTTGGCGTGGTTCGTTGCTGGTGACGAACGCCATCGCCTTCCTCTGCGAATCGGCCGACCATCACGCCGATCTCACCGTGACCTGGCCCAAGGTGAGTGTCGCGCTCTCGACCCATAGCGCTGGGGGGATTACCGCGAAGGACTTCGAGGTGGCGGGTCTGATCGAGGCGCTGGTGCTCTGGAAGCCGCCCGCAGGTTCGAGCCTTCGGGGACCGGCGAAGGCCTTTGTCCGGGAGTAGTCCCTACTCCCTGAATTTGAGCGTGTAGTACCCCGACTGTCCCGGACTCTCTTCGACCTCCACCTCGATTCCCTCGAGATGGTCCAGGCCTTCCTTCCGGAGGTCCTCCCGCACCCGGTGGGCCAGATGTTCCGCCAGCTTCTCTGCGGTAGTGTTGCTGATCGGCAGCAGCGCGCAATTGGAGCGGGGAAAGCTGAACTTTTCCTTCCCGAGATACTCGACCGTCAGCTGCTCGCCCTCCTCGCTCAGCGTGAGCTTCGGGTTCTCCGTCGGCAAAAGCACTCGGTGGTCGATCGCCTGGACGTAGGGACGCACGATCCGCTTCAGCACCCCGAAATCCACCACAAAGGCGCACTCCGGATCGATCCCGCCTTCAACGGTCACCCCGATTCGGTAGTTGTGGCCATGGAGCGACTCGCACTGGTGCCCCGCCAGCGTAATGAAATGGGCGGAGGAAAAGCTCAGGTACTCCTTGGCAACCGACACCTTGAAGGCAGCAGACACGGTCGAGCGCCTCGAGGGAAAGAGACTCGCGGCGGAATAATAACTGTCTCCTCCTCGTGAAGCGGCTGTCCCGGCGGGAGGACAAATCAGCCGGCCTCGAGTTCTCAGCGACCTGTGCCATAAGGAGATACGTCGTGGCACGAGGCTCGCTTTCCGTCCAGCCGTTGTCCCCGCAGGGTTCGTTCGGTCTTGGGAGGTCATTATGCGATTAGGGTATCTCGGGTTCGGTTCGGCCGTGGCGTTTTCCCTTCTTTCAGCTGGCTCCGCCAGCGCACAACGTGTCAGCGCCGACATCCGGATCGGTGGCCGAGGTCCGGTCAGCGGACACGTGATCATCGGGCGGCGCGATCGCTACGACGACTACTATCGGTCCCGTCGGGTTCGGGTCGAAGTCGTCCGGGCGCGCCGCGATCGGGGCTGGCATCAGGGCTGGTTCCGGCAGTTCCGCCAGCCTCCGCGCGTGCTGATCGTCTATTACGATCGCGGGGACGACTGCTACTACGATCGCTTCCGTCCCGGGCTCGAAGAAATCCAGGTTTACGAGTCGGACGGGCGCTATTACCGGCTGGACGATCGTTACGATCGTGACTACGGCCGCCGCTACGATGGTGGCTATGACGATCGCTATGACGATCGGCGCTATGATGATCGCCGCTATGACAACCGCGATTACGACGGTCGTCGCTATGACGAGCGGGATGGCCGGCGCGATAATCGGGATGGTCGCGGCGCCTGGGATGGCCGGGATGGCCGCGATGGCCGCGACAATAGAGGTGGGCGCGGCGGACGCGATCATTAGTCCGTAACTCCCGGCTGGTTCGAACGGCTCCGCTCTCACGGCGGAGCCGTTCGCTTGTTAAATCGCCCGAGAAGGCCCAGCTTCTCCTCCATGGTCCCGGCCGCATTGCGGTTCCACGCAAGAGTTCCGAGGGAGGAAGGGCTCCATGACATGGCATCGTAGCGGGACAGCTCTGCTGCTGCTGGGCACACTCATCGCCGCGGGTGCTGCGGCGCAGACCAAGCTGGATTTTGGCGTGCTGGCGGGCGGGTCGTTCGCGAAGTTCAGTGGCGCTGATAGGGATGTGTTCGGGGCAGGGACCTCGAAGACGAAAGT
>DASYPD010000313.1:0-4285 GCA_036007005.1 Gemmatimonadales bacterium | reverse complement strand
GAACCTGGCAGTTGCTCGATGCCCGCAGCCGCGGTCGCTTCGAGGGTAGTGAGCCGGAGCCCCGGCCCGGCCTCCGTGGCGGGCATCTGCCCGGAGCGCGAAATCTCCCCTTTACCGAGCTGGTGGACTCGCAAGGTCTCCTGCTCTCCCCAGAGGAGCTGCGGCGGCGTTACCTGGCCGCGGGCGTGGATCCTTCCCGTCCGGTCGTCACGTCCTGTGGTTCGGGTGTCACCGCATGTGCGCTCGCCCTCGGGTTGGAGCTGCTGGGCGCGCATGACTATGCCGTGTACGACGGCTCCTGGAGCGAGTGGGGTCAAGCCGAAGGCCCACCCATCGAGGTCGGTCCCGCCAAACAACTCTGACAACCCTATTCGCAGCTCCTTCCACGTCCTTCGCGACGCTGACCATGACGGCCACGATGACGACGAGCACGGACACGATTGAGCCGACGCCGGTGCAACCCGCGGCCTGTGGTGTAAATTGCCGGGGTGCAACCTGACTCCCCCGACCGACCGGTAGCGCTGGCCGCCACCGACCGTCCGCTTCCGCTCCGGCTCGAGACGATCGAGGACGAGCGCGCGCCGGACGGCATGTCCTGCATCGGTTCCTTCCTCGGTCCCAAGCTGGTGGCCCGCTGTGTGGTTCCTCCCGACGCGGCGGCTTTTCTGCTCGAGCGCGGCCTCTTCAATCAACCGGTGCGACTTGCCCTGGCCGCTCGCGAAGAGTCGCCGGGGCTGCAATGCCAGCTCTTTGCGCTGGTCGAGCTCCCCCCGGACTTCTTTCGCGGGATGGAGGACGGCGAGCCCGCGTCTCCCTGGGCCGACAGCGTTCCGGGCGCCGCGTACGATCGTGAAGTCCTCGGCCTGCCCGCCGAGCCAAGCGCGAGCGAGCCCGAAGAGGAATCCGAGGATGAGCACCAGGCTGCGGTCTTCCTCGGCCAGATCATCCGGTTCGACAAGGATCGGCGGCATCCGGCCGATCTGGCGCTGGAGACCGTGGACGTCCTGCGCACGATCGTGCAGGGAGAGGTCAGTGAAGTCGTGGACAAAGTGCTGGAAGATCTGCTCGGCGGAGCCGGCCCGGCTTGAGCGACGCTCAATCCATCACGCTGCAGGACGGCGCGCTCCGCGTCCCGCCCTGTCCCATCATCGCTTTTATCGAGGGAGACGGAACCGGCCCCGACATCTGGCGGGCCGCGCGCCGGGTGCTCGATGCGGCCGTCGAGCGGGCCTATGGCTCGGAGCGGCGCATCGCATGGCGCGAAGTGCTGGCCGGCGAAAAGGCCAAGAAACAGGTGGGCGACTGGCTGCCCCAGGAAACGCTCGAGGTGATTCGCGCGCAGCTCGTCGCCCTCAAGGGGCCGCTCACCACGCCGGTGGGCGGCGGCATCCGCTCGCTCAATGTGGCACTCCGCCAGCAGCTCGATCTCTACGCGTGCGTCCGCCCGGTGCGCTGGTTCAAGGGAGTCCCCTCGCCGGTCAAGCAGCCCGGTGCGGTCGACATGGTGATCTTCCGGGAGAATACGGAAGACATTTACGCCGGCATCGAATGGGAGGCCGGCACCGAGCGGGTCCACGCCATCATCAGCTTCCTGCAGCAGAAAATGGGCGTGAACACCATCCGGTTCCCCGACAGCAGCGCGATCGGGATCAAGCCGGTATCGGCAGAAGGCTCCAAGCGACTGGTGCGCGCCGCGCTCGAGTACGCCCTCGCGCAGGGCCGCAAGAGCGTGACGCTAGTGCACAAAGGCAATATCATGAAATTCACCGAGGGCGGCTTCCGCGATTGGGGCTACGAAGTCGCGCGGCAGGAGTACGCTGCGGTGGCTCTCGATGGCGGGCCCTGGTGCGCGCTGCCGGGCGGCCTGGTGGTGAAGGACGTGATCGCCGACGCGTTCCTGCAGCAGATTCTGCTGCGCCCCGCCGAGTACGACGTCATTGCGACGCTGAATCTGAACGGTGATTACATCTCCGATGCGCTGGCCGCGCAGGTCGGCGGCATCGGGATCGCGCCCGGAGCGAACATCAACTATCTCACCGGCCACGCCATCTTCGAGGCGACCCACGGCACCGCGCCGAAGTACGCTAACCAGGACAAAGTCAATCCCGGCTCCCTCATTCTTTCCGGGGAGATGATGCTGCGCTACCTCGGCTGGAACGAGGCCGCGGAGCTCGTCCTGTGCGGGCTCGACCGCACGATCGCCCAGAAGAGAGTCACCTATGATTTCCATCGCCTGATGGACGGTGCGACCCTGCTCCGCACCAGCGAGTTCGCGGAGGCGATGGTCAGCAACATGTGAGCTCGATGCAGCCCGCCTGGGGACACTATCCCGACACGATCCTGCGCTTTCCCCAAACCGGCCTGAGCATCGACCTGCGGCTTCCGCTCTCCCGCTCGCTGCGCCAGCAGCTCGGTGATCTCGGACTGGGCGGCGCCTTTGCCGTGATCACCGCCTGCAATCCGCTCGGCAGCCGCCTTGATGCGGCCGCCAATCGCCGGCTGACCAGCGTGTTGGCGGCCCTGGTGAGGGAACGCTACCCCGCGGCACCCGAGGCGCACGGTGGTTCGCCCGACCACCAGCATGAGGAGCCGGGCTGGGCCATCGCGATCCCTCTCCCGGAGGCGCAGCGGCTCGCGGCACAATTCCTTCAGAACGCGGTGTTCTGGTTCGACGGCGAACGGTTTGTCATCGTACCCGTTCTCGCCACGGGCCCCGAGCTACCGCTTCCGGCCCCCTGAGCTCTGTCATTGCGAGGCCGCGCCAGCGGAGGTAGTCATTGCGAGGCCGCGCCAGCGGCCGAAGCAATCTCCCGGATCGCCGCGCTCCGCTCGGGCTGTCTTCCCCTCTCGAGCGCGCTGGCGGCAAATACCACCACGGCAATCCACAGCACATCAGCCACCAGCAGGTGCGCCAGCTGCAGCGCGGTCGGTGCCAGCAGCAGCAGATTGGCGATGCCGAGGCTGAGCTGCGTGAGCACAAGCAGCAGCACCGCCCGTCCCCACCCGCTATCGCGGACCGCGGGGCGCGTGCGTCCCACCACCCCGATCATCCCCACGAGATAGAGCCCCGTCAGGACGGCGATGGCCGGATGCAGCACCCGCAGGCGAATCAGCCAATGCGACGCCGCGGCGCGGTCCGCGCGAAAGGCTGCGTTGAGGGAGGCCGCGGGGAACAGCGTATCGCCGAGCGCGGTGACAGCGCCGCTCATCCCGACCAGCAACAGCAGCGCCAGTCCGGCGGCCAGCCCCCAGCGAACCGCAGGAGCCGGCGGCGGCTGCAGCTGCGGGTTAGGCGCGGCCCAGTGAGCGGTCAGCGCGACGGAGCCGAGCAGCAGGAAGGTGTTACAGAGATGCGCGGCGAGATAGCCGGCCCGCGCCAGGGAATCGTTGCGGCCGACGAGAGCCAGCAAGACCAGGCCGGCGCCGATCAGCGCTTCGCTGCAGATGAACAGCAGCGCCCAGCCCGCGCTGTGGCGCACGCGGTGCCCGCGAGGAAACTCGCGCCGGGCCCACCAGAACAACAAGACGACGAGCGCGAGGGCCAGGCCGCTCGATATGCGATGCGTCAGCTCGATAAGGGTTGCCGTGCTGGGCCGGCTGGGGAGCGCCACACCGTTGCAGAGCGGCCAGTGCCGGCCGCAACCCGCGCCGCTGCCTGACGCGCGGACGAACGCGCCCCACAGAATCACGAAGAGGTTGCCGCCGAGCACGCCCCACGCGAAGCGCCGGAACCGCATGTCCAAGAATAGCGGCGGCGGCTTACTCCCGCACTCGGGCGCGCAAGCGCGCGAGTGAATCCGCCGGGAATCCGGGCGGGGCAAGCAGCCGGACGACGATCCGGCCGTCGATCAGTTGTTGCGACAGAACCAGCTCGCCCTGCGCTGCGGGATAAACGACCCGTACGTCGGGTCCCTGCGCCTCGAGCCGTAGCGGCACCATCCCGTCGATCAGGCGCAGCGAGCCGCCCAGCCGACGCACGGCATCCGGCAGAGTGATCGGCTCGGCGGGCGCCATCACTTTATCGGCGGCGCGCACCGCGACGAGGGCATTGCCCTGAAGGGCGTCGAGCCGGCGGGGCTCATCGGTGCTGGCGGCGGCTGCGGCCGGCGGCGTCGCGGCCACTGCGCTCTCGCTGGCGGGCTTCGTCTCGGTGGGCCGGGGCGTTACCTCGTTGCGAGCGGCCGCACGCCTCGCACTTCCCGAGTCATGGCGAGGGGCCGGAGGGCCTGCAGCGATCTCTTGTTTGGCGGCGAGATCGCCACGGTCGCTGCGCTCCCTCGCGACG